>NZ_CP047130.1:3053743-3359117 GCF_009832865.1 Colwellia sp. 20A7
AATAGTTTGATCTGAAGTTGTAGCATGAGGAATTATTTCTACTAACGGCATTTTATCTACCGGTGAAAAATAATGTAAACCAATAACGTTCTCAGGTCGTGCTGCTTTCTCAGCTATTTTTCCAATCGGTAAACTAGAAGTGTTGCTGGCAAAAATGGTTGAATCTTTAGTTTTACTTTCTATTTCAACAACCATATTTTGTTTTAATTCTAAGTTTTCAAATACTGCTTCAACAACAATATCTACATTTTTAAAACCAGAGTAATCAGTACAGCCAGTGATCATAGACATTTGCTTTTGCATTTCACTTTTTCGCATAAAGCGACGTTTAACTTTTTTGTTAAGTAAATCGTAGCTATATTTCAACGCATGGCCGATGCCTTCGTGACTAATATCTTTAATTCGCGCTGGAATATTCGCTTTAGTTGCCGTAACAAAAGCAATGCCGCCGCCCATTAAGCCACCACCAAGCACACCGGCTTTGAGGACTTTGTTCGGCATAACATTTTCAACACCTTGCTCTTTCTTCATTTCTGTTGTTGCAAAGAAAATATTACGAAGTTGTGCCGATTCTGGGCTCATCGCTAGCTCAGCAAAATGCTCAGCTTCAACTTGATAGCCTTTCGCCGCTGATTCTTCTACACCGGTTTTAACACAGTGGATAATTTTCATTGGTGAAGGATAGTTACCTTTTGTTTTAGACAAAACTGATTTCTCAGCCTGCTTATAAACAATACCGCGACCAATAGATGTGCCTTCTAAAAACTTATTAATCAATGAAGATTTAAACTTCACTGTTCGTTTAAATTTACCCGAAAGCGCCATTTTTTCAGCTGTTTCAATTAAGATGCTATTTGGAACCACATCGTCAACCAAACCTAATTTCAACGCTTGTTTTGCGCGAAGTTGTTTTCCAGTTAACATCATATCTAACGCTTTTTGGATACCAACAAGTTTAGGTAATCGTTGTGTTCCACCGCTTCCTGGTAATAAGCCTAATTGAACTTCAGGAACGCCTAACGCTGTTTTAACATTGTCACTACACACACGTGCATGACATGCCATCGCAAGCTCTAAACCGCCGCCTAAACAAGCACCATTAATAGCGGCTACAACAGGTATATTCAATTGTTCAAGCTGTGAAAAAATCATTTGCCCTTGACGAGAAAGCGACACTACTTCTTCTTTTGTTTGGCAATTATTGATCATATTAATATCAGCGCCAGCAACAAAAGAGTCTTGCTTACCGCTACATAGCACAATACCCGTAATAGCGGTATCAGACTTGATTTCAGCTAAAACATCAGCAACCTGCTCTGTAAATTCAGCTTTTAACGTATTCATCGTATCGCCAACTACATCCATAACCAAATGGGCAATACCATTTTCCTGACGGACTAAGGTGAAAGCGCTATTGCTATTGATTGTATTATCATCAGTTGAAACTGATGATGTTTCACTCGTTACTACTTCTTTATTATCACTCATTATGCTGTCTCCACTACCATAGCTGCACCCAAACCACCTGCCGCACAAGCAGTTGTTAATCCAATACCACCGCCACGTCTATTTAATTCATTTAGCGTTTGTGTAATTAAACGAGCGCCTGTTGCAGCAAACGGATGACCGTAAGCTAATGAACCACCCATAACGTTAAACTTGCTCATATCTATTTCGCCAATAGCTTTATCGCGCCCTAAATGCTCTTGAGCAAATTTGTCACTAGCAAACATTTTCATATTAGCAAGTGCTTGAGCTGCAAAGGCTTCATGCATTTCTATTAAATCTAAATCAGCTAACTCTAATCCAGCACGCTTTAAAGCAATAGGTGTTGCATAGCTTGGGCCCATCAGCATATCTTGCCAAACATCAATTGCGGCAAAACCATAACTTCGAATATAGCCCAATGGCGTATAACCTAGCTCTTTTGCTCGGCCTTCGCGCATTAATAAAATAGCCGCACCACCATCAGTTAACGCCGTACTAGTCGCAGCTGTTACGGTGCCGTGTTTTCTATCAAAGCAAGGACGTAATTTTGCATAGCCTTCTAATACTGAGTTTTCTCGAATACAGTTATCTTTATCAATAAAGCGATTATAAGGTTCGCTGTGTGTACTCATCACTTCACCGGCTAATTTACCTTCCGCCCAGCTTTGAGTCGCTAACGTATGTGATCTATGAGCAAGTGCATCTTGGTCTTCACGCGAAATATTATATGTTTTGGCCATTTGCTCAGCCGTTTGTCCCATAGAAATTCCCGTTGAATATTCAGCAACAGCTGGTGCCACTGGCAAAATATCTTTTAATCCTAATTTACGGATTAATGCTATTTTTTGTCCAAGAGTTTTTGTCTTACTTAAGTCTAATAAAGTACGCGCAAACTTTTTAGATACACCAATAGGTGCTACTGACGATGAGTCTGCACCACCAGCAATACCAACATCAACAAAACCAGCCATAATAGATTCAGCAACATTTACTGTTGACTGAAAACTAGTAGCACATGCTCGCGATACACTATAAGCATCGGTATGCACATTCATCCCCGTGCCTAAAACAATTTCACGTGCAATGTTTGGCGCTTCAGGCATTTGTACTACTTGGCCAAATACACACTGATCAATAATTTTTGGATCAATATCATGTTTTTGTAATAATTCGTTGACTACTAATTTACCTAAATCAACGGCCGGTACACCATGAAAAGCAGTTGCTTGTTTAGCAAATGGGGTTCTAAGCCCTGCTACAACAGCAATTCGCTCACCTGTTGATGTGGTCATTTTTATTGTCATGTACTTTTTCTCCTATTAGTAGCGCTTCTCTTAATAAAAAAGATGAAGCACAAGAGGTCAGACCTCTCAATTGTTACCTTGATTTTAACTCACTATACGAAAATATCAATGCCTGATTTTTCTCTTAGTATAAAAGCATAGTTTATTAAAGCACCACCGTAAGAAAAAAATTGTTACAACTAAGTTAAAGAATGCTTGTTTTCTTTAACAATACCCTTATATATACTGATGTCACTTCAATATTCGGGCATAGTACGCCGAACTATTTAAATACCAGAATGTATTTCAATACATTCTTAAACAATTAATAAAGATAAAATAATTATGGCAATTGAACATTTTTCAGCATTAAAACAGCATTTATCACAACAAATCATTGGTCAACCTGCTTTCGTAGAAAATTTACTTATCGCTTTATTAGCAAATGGTCATTTAATTGTTGAAGGCCCTCCTGGGTTAGCAAAAACGCGTGCTATTAATGCATTAGCTGACGGCCTTGAAGCTGACTTTCACCGCATTCAATTTACGCCTGATTTATTACCTGCCGATTTAACTGGTACTGATATATATCGCCCAGAAGATGGTACTTTTGTTTTTCAAGCCGGTCCTTTGTTTCAAAACTTAGTGCTCGCAGATGAAATTAACCGAGCGCCAGCCAAAGTGCAATCAGCGTTATTAGAAGCAATGGCCGAAGGCCAAGTAACTGTAGGTAGAAAAACATATCAATTGCCTGATCTCTTTTTAGTTATGGCAACACAGAACCCTATTGAACAAGAAGGTACTTATCCATTACCTGAAGCGCAACTTGATCGCTTTTTAATGCATTTAGAAATAGATTATCCTGATGCGGCCAGTGAGTTAGAGATATTAAAACTTAATCGTGGTGAAGCGCGAACGAGTACCAACCAAGAAAAACCCAAATTAAGAGTATTAAGCCAAGCTGAAATATTTAATGCTCGTGAAGAGGTCCTTAATATTCATATGGCGCCTTCTCTAGAAACCTATATGGTTGATTTAATTATGGCGACACGTCAACCAGAAAAATATGATGACAAGCTTAAATCATGGCTAGCTTTTGGTGCTAGTCCACGTGCGACGATTGCCTTAGATAGATGTGCCCGTGCTCGAGCTTGGTTACACAACCGTGACTTTGTTAGCCCAGAAGATATTCAAGCAGTTTTACATAATGTGTTAAGACATAGAATAATACTTAGTTATCAAGCAGAAGCTGAAGGTATCTCGTCTAATCAATTACTTGATCATCTTTTAAGTTTAGTTGCTGTGGCTTAGCATTGAGTAATACGGTCGACAATAACTATGTGGTTTAAACAAAAAACAACCCGCAATAAACAGAATTTAGCAATAAATGACTGTCAAAGTCAGCTGGCAAGCATTTATAGCAATGGTGTTGAACTTGCCATGGCTGAGCTATTAAATTACCAAAATAAAACGGCACTTATTGACTTAGCTGCGCGTAAGAATATTCAAGGACAAATGTCCGGAAATTACTTATCCCGCAGTAAAGGTCGAGGTATGGAGTTTGATGAAGTTCGTCACTACCAAACTGGCGACGATATTAGAGCAATTGACTGGCGTGTTACGGCAAGAACAGGTAAAACTCATACAAAATTATTTCGTGAAGAATTAGAGCGTCCTGTTCTTATCGCCACTGATTTAAGTGCTAGTATGCATTTTGGTAGTCAATTATTATTTAAATCGGTGCAGGCAGCTCATATAGCCGCCTTAGTCGCTTGGCATGCAAAAAATCGTGGTGATCGTTTAGGTGGCATTGTTTTTAACCAACATGATCATCTAGAGCTAAAACCGAGAAGTCGCAAGGAAGGCGTGTTACATTACTTACACTCACTAACGGCTATTCATCTTGCTCAACATAAAGCGCAATACGACAATTCTCCTCAAGAAAACCAAGCTGATATCAATAAAAAACCAGATAGTAGCACTGCTAATAAAAATTATTTTAGTGATAATTGTGCTCGTATTAGACAAGTAGCTAAGCCTGGTTCATTAGTATATTTAATTACCGATGGCCAACAGTTAAAACAAGCGCCTAATCGTGCTCAACAAGATGCTTTACGACATTTAACACAAATAAGTAAGCATTGTGAGTTAGTTGTTTGTTTAATTGACGACCCTTTAGAGCAAGCGCTACCAAGCAGTACTTTAAAACTTAATGTGGTATTAACTGATGGAGAAAATCGTCAACAGTTAACCTTAGGTGATAGTAAAGCTGCTGATACTTATCAGAAGCAAGCCCAGCGTATCAACGAACAATGTTCAGAACTACTAGCTAAAGCGGGTGCTCGAGTAATTAATTTGAGTGCTGGCCAAACACTAGAGCAACAACTGAAAGAGGGAGCAAAATTTTGCAGTCGATGAACGCTCTACCAACTCAAGCCCCAATGCAAGCTAACGCAATAGAATTAAAAGATATTCATGTACCTGAGCAAATATCAAACTTTCCTATTGCTTATGGTTGGTGGCTATTAGCTACATTTCTTCTTATTATTGCTGTTATCAGCATTATTAAAATAAGAAAGAAAGCGCAACGTAATAAAGTGAAAAAACAAGCATTAATTCAGTTGAAGAACAGCCCTAACCTATCAATAAATGACACAGTAGCCCTATTAAAATGGGCAGCGATGCATTATTTTTCTCGAGCTGAATTAGCTAAACTTTTTGGTGATTCATTACAGTCGTTTTTAACCGCTCAATTACCAATAAAGTATCAAGAACGCTTCACTGATTTGAGTAAAGAAGCCTTTATTAACCAGTATCAATCTCAGAAAGATGAAAATTCTGTTCCGTTATCCGATACCAACTTTTATAACGCCGCTATTCTTTGGCTAACGCATGCGCTGCCACCTAAATTGTCAAAAAAGGCAGAGACTAATACTAACGCTAATGTAAGTTCACCTTTAAAGAAAAGCCAAGGAGTTAGCGCATGATAACGTTTGCTTGGCCTTGGTTATTACTATTATTACCACTTCCGCTATTAGTCTATTGGTTACCTAAAAAAAATACCGATCAAGTAAGTGCTGCATTGATCATGCCGCAATTAATTGAGAGTCATTCAGTTAGTGAAACTCGTCAAACAAGTAAAAAAGCACCGTTAATCGTTTTAACATTGTGTTGGCTATTAACGGTATTGGCATTAAGTCAACCGCAATGGCTTGGTGATGCTATTGATATCCCTACTGAAGGGAGAGAGATGATGATTGCCGTTGATCTATCTGGCAGTATGCAAATTGAAGATATGCAATTAAATGGTAATACAGTTAACCGTCTTAACATGCTAAAAGTAGTGTTAGGTGATTTTATACAACGCCGTGTAGGAGACAGGCTGGGTTTAATACTTTTTGCTGATGACGCCTACATGCAAACGCCAATGACGTTTGATAGAAAAACCGTTAAACAAATGCTTGATGAGAGTGTATTAGGTTTGGTTGGTCAAAAAACAGCTATCGGTGATGCTATCGGGCTTGCTGTAAAACGTTTTGATGCCAAGCAAAAGTCTAATAAAGTATTATTGTTATTGACCGATGGACAAAACACCGCAGGAAAAATATCGCCAGAACAAGCACTTGAACTTGCTATTGCTAAAGATATTACTATTTACTCTATTGGTATTGGTGCTGACGTAATGCTACAAAAATCATTATTTGGTACTCGCCGAGTTAATCCTTCAAGCGAATTAGATGAACAAACCTTAACTAAATTAGCCGAAGATACAGGTGGAAAGTATTTTCGTGCCCGAGATGGACAAGATATGAGTGAAATTTATCAATTACTTGACCAACTTGAGCCATTAGAGCAAGAGCAACAACAAATGAGGCCATTAACTGCGTTATTTTATTTTCCTGTGGCATTAGCCTTGTTAATCAGTATGTTCTATTTTTTAGCCACCAATTTTATCCGCTTCAACCGTAAATAACCTAGGTTTTAATATCACAATGACCTCTTTCAATTTATTTATAAGCAACTTTCATTTTGTCAGACCTTATTGGTTATTGGCATTATTTGCTTTATTCCTGGTACTTTGGTTATTAAAAAAGCATCGTTTTCATCAATCACCATGGCAGAAGTTTTTACCTAATCATTTAAGCCAAGTGCTAGTGGAAGGAAGTACAAATACGAGCACCAACAAAAACTCATTTAACAACAAAACTTTTTTGTTAAAACCCTTTATTATCGGTTTATTAAGTATCGTTGCCTTAGCAGGCCCTGTGTGGAAAAAGCTACCACAACCTGTGTATCAAACTGAACGCGGCTCCGTTCTTATTATGGATATGTCTTACTCCATGTATGCCACTGACGTTAAGCCTAATAGACTGACAAGATCTCGCTTTAAGGCTATTGATCTACTTAAGAAAATTAATGAAGGTGATACTGGATTAATTGCTTATGCTGGTGATGCTTTTATCATTAGCCCGTTAACCCAAGACGTAAAAAACATAACCCTATTATTGCCTTCGTTAACACCAGGAATTATGCCAGTACCTGGCTCTAATCCTTTAGCCGCATTAACACTTGCCCATGAAATGCTAATCAATGCTGGGCACCTTAATGGCGATATATATTGGTTTACCGACGATATTGATAATGAAGAAATAAACGATATTTATGACTGGTCGAATGAATTTGGCCATCAATTAAATATTTTAGGCGTTGGCACCGAAAGTGGCGCACCTATAACCTTACCTAGCGGTGAATTATTAAAAGATTCTTCGGGTGCTATTGTTGTGCCAAAGCTGCCAAGCCATAAACTCCAATCGCTGGCATCACGCGGGCAAGGCCATTATCAAACCATAAAAAATGATGATAGTGATATCAATAATTTAATCATAAAAGAAACAATGTCAGAAAAAAATAAAAGTGAAAAGCAGCAAAGCCAACAAACTGGCGACCAATGGCAAGAGCAAGGCGCATGGTTATTATTACTTGTCCTTCCTCTAATGCTAAGTTACTTTCGTCGTGGCAGTACACTACTTATGTTGCCTTTGGCGTGTATGCCTATGTTATTTTTACTGCCTCTTTCATTCCTAAGCTCTACTAGTTTTGCAGCAACGGAGCCAGCAGAAATTGAAACGAATAACGCTTTAGAAAATTCAAAACCGCCTTCATCTTCATTCGTAAGCTCCTCAAAAAAATTGTGGCAAAATTTATGGGAAACAAACGATCAACAAGCACAGAAACAATATAATCAAGAAAATTATCAAGAGGCTGCAGAGCAATTTAAAGATTCACAATGGCAAGGCAGCTCTCATTATAAAGCGGGTAACTACCAGGAAGCTTTAGATGCTTTTAAAAAAGGCGATGAAGCCAATAGTGCTGACTCTTTATATAACCAAGGCAATGCTTTAGCTAAAATGCAGCAATACGAGCAAGCAATTGAAAGCTATGAGGAAGCATTAAGTAAAAATCCTGATCTACAAGATGCTAAAGACAATATAGAAAAAATTAAACAACTACAAAAAGAACAAGAGCAGCAAGAGCAAGACCAACAAGGTGAACAATCAGAAAACGATGACTCACAAGAACAAGAGTCTGAAGAAAGTAAAAACGAAGAGCAACAAGATTCTCAATCAGAAAATGATCAATCTCCAGGTGAACAATCTCAAGATCAAGAAAACAAAGAAAGCCAACAAGACTCCCAAGGCGATGAAAATAGTGGAGAAGAACAAGATAGCAAACCTGAGGAATCTAACCCAGAGCAACAAGAATCTGAAGAAAAAGAACAGCAACCAGAAAGTGCAGAGCCAACTGAAGAGCAAGGTAAAGAAAATGAAGAAAAAACAGCCGCACAAATTGCCGCCGAACAGCAAGCTAAAGAAACAGATCAAAAACATCAACAGTTATTGAATAAAGTAACAGATGATCCCTATTTATTACTGCGCAACAAAATGCAATTAGAATATCAAAAACGCAAACAAGACAGCACTAGCCCAGGAGTTAAAAAACAGTGGTAAAAATTATTTTGAAACTATTAGCCTTATTAACCATTACTATATCCTTAGCAATAAGCCAAACAGCTTTTGCTCTTAGTAACGTTACTGCGAGCATAGATACAAACCCTGTAATGAAAAGTGACTCAATTATTTTAACGGTTACTGCTGATGATAGTGTTGAACGCGACGCACTTGATACCTCAATGCTTTTAAAAGACTTTGTTATTGCTCGTACAGAAGTCAGCTCACAAACGAGTATGATTAACTTTGAAACGACCAGAACCACGCGTTGGCAAATTATAATAATTCCAAAAGCAGTCGGTAATTTAACAATTCCCCCTTTAACAATTGATGGGCATAGCTCTGAAGCAATTAATGTAAGAGTGCTAGAACAAAGTAACGCAACGTCGACTCAACAAAAAGATGTGTTTATTTCAACAGAATTATCTTCAAAAGATGTTTATGTTCAACAATTACTCACACTTACGGTTAAATTACACGTTGGCGTGCAATTACAGCGAGGTAGTTTGACTGAGCCAAGTTTACAAGGGGCAACAATTGAACAAGTAGGTAAAGATCAAGAAAGCGATGGTATTGTTAATGGTAAGCGCTATAGAATTATAGAGCGCACTTATGCTGTTACACCAGAGCAAAGCGGTGATTTAATACTCGATACGCCGATGTTTTCTGGTGATGTTATGGTTCAATCACAACGTCGCTCTGGATTTTTAAGTTTTGGCGATACTAAACCTATTAATATTATAGGTGAAAAAATCCCCCTTAACGTTCGCCCTATTCCTGATAGTTTCCCGTTAGACAAGAATACTAGCTGGTTACCGAGTGAATTACTTACATTACATCAAGAATGGCAGCCTGATCCTCAAGAATTTAAAGTAGGCGAACCTATTACTCGTACTATTACGTTAACTGCTGCGGGCTTAGGTAAAGCTCAACTTCCTAATATCATGATGGCAGCACCAAAAGGGTTAAAGATATACCCAGATCAGCCAGAATTGCATTCAAATTTAACAAAAGATCGTTTAATCAGTCAAAAAAGACAGAATTTTGCCTTAGTTGCTAGCCAACCAGGTGATTATACTCTACCTAAAATAACAATTGCTTGGTGGAATACGATAACAAACAAATATCAACAAGCAACATTACCAGAACAAAAAATTAGTGTTAAGGCTAATCCTGATGCTCCTACACCAGTAATAAACAACGTAGTAAACGCACCTTTAGCACAAGCTGGCCAAACGTCTGCTCACCCAGTAACAGTGATGCAACCCAACATAGTTGAAAAAGCGAGCCCATTACAGTGGCTATTTTTAGGTTTATGGCTTTTCACTGCTTTTGCCTGGGCTTTACATGTTTGGTATTTGAAACGTGCTACCAATGAAAATGTGACGTCTAACAAGGTAAAAACCGTAAATAATCATTATCTAGCTTTAATGGCTGCTTGCAAAAAAAATAACGCCGAACAAGCTCTTAATTTAGTTTTACCTTGGTTAAATACCTTACCTTTAAATCAGGGAGGAAATGAAATATCGACCTTATCAGAGGCTTTGATAAAAATAGATAATGCAGAATTTACTTCTGCTATTGATGAAATTCAGCTATACCTATATGGTAAAGACGTAACTGAACAAGCATGGGTTGGTGATAAATTATTAAAAGCAATTCAACAAATTAATGCCTCTGGTATTAAAAATGAACAACAACCTAAGTTCACATTAAATCCGTCTTAATATTAAATAAAAATATAGTTAATAAAGTATTTTAATGAAAATTGAAATTAATATAATACATATCAGGTCTGATATAACGAGTCTATTAAGGCATTTGCATGGCGACAAAACAAGTTAGATATGAAGCTCTGGTTAAAGGACTTCATAGTGATTTATACCGATACGCATATTGGTTAACTCACGATAAGCAAGTTTCTGAAGACTTAGTACAAGAAACCTTTTTAAGAGCATGGCGAGCACTTGACTCGTTAAAGGATGAAAAAGCGGCTAAATCATGGTTAATAACCATTTTAAGACGCGAAAATGCAAGGCGGTTTGAGCGAAAGCGCTTTGATATGAGTGAATATGAAGAGGACAGTATTATGGATACACAATCCACCAGTACTGAACAAGAGATAGAAAACGAATGGTTAAGAGATAAAATAGCTCAATTACCACCGGAATATTCCGAGCCATTAGTATTACAAATACTTGGCGGCTATAGCGGTGAAGATATAGCTAAATTATTAAACTTAAACAAAAATACGGTAATGACTCGATTATTTAGAGCTCGAAACCAGTTAAAAGAAGCTTTAGAAAAAGAGCCTGCAAAGGCGAGATTTCTCCATGAAAGATAGTACAACGAGTGAACATATGACATCTGAAACTAAAATGGATGACTTACAATTTAGACGCAGCATATATGCAGACCCTAGCAGTTTGGATGCAGATATAATTGCGGCTCAAAATGACGATCCTGCGAAGAAGCAGTTAGCTCAAGAACTTTGTCAGCTTGATGAAAGGATCAAACAGGCAATGAGTATTCCTGTGCCTGACGATTTATGTAATAAATTACTTTTACGTCAAACACTCAAAAGTCACCAACAAAATAAACGTAAAACACGCATTCATTTAGCTTTAGCCGCTTCTGTCGCGATTATTGCAGGAATAGTGGTAAATTATTTACAATTCTCTAATAGTTATAACTATGACAATTTAGGTGATTATGCCCTTGCCCACGTGTACTACGAGCAAGATTCATTTTCCAATAATACTAATGCTAAAGTAAGCTTGGATTCATTAAATCAAAAAATGGTTACTTTTAATGGCAGTTTTAACGAGTCGATGGGCGAATTAATTGCTGCAGATTACTGTCGATTTGATGGCATGAAAAGTCTACACTTAGTATTTAAAGGAGTAACCGATACTGTTGCAGTATTTGTTATACCTAAAAAAGAACACCTTCAATTTGTTGATAAGTTTAACGATGAAAATTTACAAGGCGAATCTCTTAGTTATCAAGAAAATGATATTATTGTTGTAGCTAATAAAAACGAATCATTAAGCCAATGGCAACGTGCTATTAGCAACAATATTAACTGGTCTATTTAATTAGGACACTAATTAGAAAAACTAAGTACCACAAAAAGTTTGATAATATTGGTCTTTATCTTGTGGTGCTTCTTGGTAATATTTAGTATTCGTAAGTTCTTTATATGGTGAACAGATAACTTGAAGAAAGTCATTTACAATATCGCTAACTATCGGGTTATTCGATGTATTTGAATTCATGTTATCTGTTACTATTAGCTCACAGCGGTCAAGTAATTCCTCGATATGATGATTTCGAGGGATAACCAATGGATTACTTTTAGACATCAAAGCTTCGGCTTCTGGTTTAGTAATACTAAGTTGATTCAGTGTATCCATCCATGTTTTATACCAACGACCAAATTCAGCAACTAGCGCTTTTTCTTTAACACTATCTGATAATGATTTAGTTAATGAATCAAAAGTTTGCGTGTAATCCAATTTCTGAGTTTGCATTAAAGATAGAAGATCGTTAATTAAAGTAATATGATTTTCACCTATGTCACTAATACCTAGTTTTTTCGCATACATTGCATAATAGGCTTGATCAAATTTACTTGTATATTGCTGAATGATTGCTTCAATGCTTTCTAACGTTTTTTCTTGATTAACTTCGTCTTCAATATTATTATCCGCATCTTTTTCAGCTGTGTCATTCAATAAAACTAATAGACAATCGGCTAATTTAGCCATATTCCATTGACCAATTTTTCCTTGATTACCAAAAGCATAGCGGCCATATTCATCAATAGAGCTAAAAGAGGCTTTATTGTCATAAGTTCCCATCATTGCACAAGGACCAAAATCAATCGTTTCACCACTTATGGCAGTATTATCTGTGTTCATCACACCATGAATAAAACCGATTCGTAACCATTGTGTAATTAAGGTTATTTGCTTATCAATCGCTTTTTCTAAAAACTGTAAAATACGTTGTTCTTGCGAAGGCTTTTGATTACTAATCTTTGTACTATCAGCATCTGCATTGTTAAGACTAGAATCGTCAATTTCAGGAAAATGACGCTCAATAGTATAATCAAGCAAGGCTGTTAATGAATCGATATCACCACGTGCAGCAAAATATTGAAAGCTGCCAACACGAATATGGCTAGCAGCAACACGGGTCACCACAGCGCCAGGCTTCGCCAAACCCCGGTTAATCAACTCACCAGTACCTACTACAGATAAACAGCGAGATGTGGGTACACCAAGCGCATAGAGAGCTTCACTCATCATGTATTCACGTAAGGCTGGAGCTAATGCACACTTCCCATCGCCTCGCCTTGAAAAAACAGTTTGACCAGAGCCTTTTAACTGAATATCACGACGAATACCTTTTTTATCTAGCATCTCACCAAGTAAATGCGCTCGACCATCGCCTAAATTAGGATTGAAATGACCAAATTGATGACCAGAATAAGCTAATGCAATTGAATTAACACCATTAGGTAATTCATTACCTGAACCGTACTTAGCTAATAACTCGTGATCATTTTGTAATGCAGGAGTAATAGATAAATCATCCGCTAGTACATTATTCCATAGCAAAAGCTGTGGATTTGGCACTTTATCTGGGGATACACGCTGAAAAAACTGTGCACCTAATTCGATATAACTATTATAAAATTTCAATGGGTCATCCAATTTACTGAACTGTTAACCGTGCAGCTAACAATGATTAATTTGCAATGAACAAATGCTAAAATACACTTGTTCATTATTTTCATTATCCTTCCTTTATTTACTAAGGATGATGGGTCAACATTTCGTCATGCTTAGCTAAAATAGCGCTATCACTTTGAGGAGACATATTGCTAACAATATAAATAACCAAAGAACATAAGATAAAACCTGGTACTATTTCATACATAATTGAACTTAATGACTGCCCATTAATAGTGACGGGTAAATAAATCCAAAGTAATACCGTTACAGCCCCAGTAATCATACCGGCTAATGCACCATTTCTTGTCATTTTCTTCCAATACAAACTACCAATAATAACCGGTCCAAAAGCAGCACCAAAACCAGCCCAAGCATTACTCACTAGGGTTAGGATAGTACTATCACGATCGTAGGCCAAAGAAATTGAGACTAGCGCCACTAAAACAACCGAAATTCGTCCAACCATTACTTGTTGCTTATCAGAGGCCTCTTTATGTAAAAATGTTTTATAAAAATCTTCGGTTAAAGAACTTGATGTCACTAATAATTGAGACGAGATTGTGCTCATAATAGCGGCTAAGATGGCAGCTAATAAAAATCCTGCAATAAGTGGACTAAATAGAATTTGTGATAATAAAATGAAAATTGTTTCAGGATCGGTAAGCGTCATTCCTGTTTTAGCAACATAAGCAATACCCGCGAAACCTGTCCCCATTGCACCAATGATAGCCACTATCATCCAACTCATACCAATGCGTCGTGCTGCAGGCATATCTTTTACGCTTCGTATGGCCATAAACCTGACAATAATGTGTGGTTGGCCAAAATATCCCAAGCCCCACGCCATTGCAGAAATAATACTGACTAAGCCAACACCATTAAAGATATCTAATAATTCAGGATTAATATTACTTACGGCATGTTGTACTTCATTTATGCCACCCACTTCGTTAATAGCCACAACAGGTACTAAAACAAGCGCTACAAACATAATACAGCCCTGGACAAAATCAGTTAAACTAACGGCTAAGAAACCGCCAAAGAAAGTATAAGCAACAACAACACCAGCAGTTACATATAAACCAACTTCATAGTTTAGCCCAAAAGAACTTTCAAATAGTTTACCGCCAGCAACAATACCACTTGACGTATACAGTGTGAAAAAAACGACGATGACAACAGAAGAGACAACTCTCAATAGGCGAGATTTATCATTAAAGCGGTTTTCAAAAAAATCAGGTAAGGTAATAGAGTCATTCGCCACTTCGGTATAAGTTCTCAGACGAGGCGCTACAATAATATAATTTAAAAAAGCACCAATAACCAAACCAAACGCAATCCATAAGCTACTCATACCTGAAACATACATAGCTCCGGGAAGACCCATTAGCATCCAACCACTCATATCAGATGCACCCGCAGATAAGGCCGCGACACCAGGACTTAAATTTCGTCCTCCTAACATGAATCCTGAAACATCATCTGTGGATGTCTTGAAGGCGTAAATCCCGATACCTAACATGATGATAAAATATAGCGCTAACGAAACTATTGTTCCAAATTCCAAGTGTTACCCCTTAAATTGTTTTTATTTTGTGAAATACCCGCCTACGCTATCAAGAAAGCCACTAAAAATAAACCTTTAGTAGTATAATCTTCGTATTATAAGCGGTTTATAGGCGGTTATTAAAAGATTTACGATAAACAATAAAGCTCAGCTATCTTGCATCTTCAAACAGAACAGGTATATTGATTAGTAACTGCTTTTATTAAAAAAAGATATTGTTCAAACTATGTACTTTTATGCCGCTAGACAGCCGATTTTAGATATAAACAAAAAACTCTTTGGTTATGAGTTACTTTTTCGCGACAGTATAGATAATGTTTTTCCTGACATAGACGGTGATGAAGCAACCAGTAAAATGATTGAAGCAAGTAAATTCAACATGGGTATAAGTGAATTTACTAATAACAAACTCGCCTTCATAAACTTCACATTAGAAACCTTAATTCAGGGTTACCCTGAAATGCTGACCAATGAAGAAGTGGTTGTTGAGATTTTAGAAACAGTTAAACCGGGTAAGAAATTACTAGGGCTATGTAAAGATTTACACAGTAAGAACTACATAATTGCGTTAGATGACTACGAACACCAGAATGTGTGGATACATTTTTATCCTTACATTAAAATTATCAAAGTAGATATTCAAAAAACAGCATTAAGCGAAGTACATAAGGTAATTGAAGCTACTAAAGATTATCCTCATATCGAGTTATTAGCTGAAAAAGTAGAAACTTATGAAGAATATGAACAAGCTAAGCAGTTAGGCTTTACCTATTTTCAAGGCTTCTTTTTTGCTAGACCCGAAATGGTGAAAACTAAAAATTTATCACCTTCTCAAATTGCTATGGCAGATCTATTATATGAGACCTCAAAGCCAGAATTAGATCTGGCTGGTATTACACAAGTTTTTGAACGAGATGTATCTTTATCTTATAAGTTACTTCGTTATGCTAATTCAGCTGCATTTAAAAGACGAAGTGAAGTTTCAACTATAAAACAAGCGCTTATATTACTTGGCTCAAGTGAACTTAAGCGTTTTCTTGCCTTAATGTTTGCTGTAACAGTGAACCCTGAAAAGCCTAACGAGTTAATTAAATCAGCACTAGCTCGCGCTAAGTTTTGTGAGCTTATTGCTCGCGAAATGAGCTATAAAATTGATGTTTCTATTGCTTTTCTTACTGGGTTATTATCTATGATTGATGCGATTTTAGATGAAAAAATAGAAGTTATATTAGATAAACTACCATTAACAAGTGAAATAAAAGATCCTCTACTAACACGTAAAGGCTTAATGGCAGCTATAATAAAGTTAGCTGAATTGATCGAGCATGCTGAATGGGATAAAACTAATATTGTTATGGAAAACCTTATAATAGACAAGACTCAAACCCTAAAACATTATAATGAAGCATTAGCCTGGGCTGATGAACAAAGTCATTTATCAGAGTAAACTATCAAAAGAAATGAATAATGACAGGAAGTTATTATTATCGTGGATAATACATTACTTCCCGTCAAACTCATTTCAATTCTAAACGAAAAAAGTCTAAAACTTCCAATAATTAAAGTTAATTAAAAGCCTTGCGGGTTTTCTGACTGCCAACGCCAAGTATCTTCAATCATCGTATACAAATTACGAGTCGCTTGCCAACCCAGTAACTCATTAGCCAAATCGGCATTCGCATAAACTGTTGCTAAATCACCGGCTCGTCTAGGGGCTATTTTGTACGGAATATCTTGACCACTAATTTCTTTGAACGTATTAACTATTTCAAGTACTGAGGTACCATTGCCTGTGCCTAAATTAATAGCCTTGCAACCAGATATTTTGTCTAAATTTTGTAACGCTTTCACATGGCCTTGAGCTAAATCAACTACATGGATATAGTCACGTACACCGGTGCCATCGACCGTATCATAGTCATCACCAAACACTTGTAATTGTGCTAATCGGCCAACGGCAACTTGAGCAACATAAGGTAATAAGTTGTTTGGTATCCCATTAGGGTTTTCACCTATTAAACCAGAGCTATGCGCACCAATAGGATTAAAATAACGTAAACAAGCAATTGACCACTCACTATCACTTTTTGCGAGATCAAACAAAATATGTTCAACCATCAGTTTCGTTTGACCATAAGGGTTAGTCGCCGACGTTGGCATGCTTTCATTTAATGGCGAAACATTATCACCATAAACAGTAGCCGAAGAGCTAAATACTAATTTCTTAACATTATGCTCAGCCATCACTTGTAATAAAGTAACGGTACCTGAAACATTATTATGATAATAACTAAGGGGCTTTTCATTCGATTCCCCTACAGCTTTATGACCGGCAAAATGGATTACGGCATCAATATCGTACTGGTCAAAAATAGCGTTTATCGCGTTATAATCACAAACATCCGCTTTAATAAAAGTGACCGTTTTATTAGTGATTTGTTTAACTCTATCAAGAACTACCGTAGAAGAGTTTGATAAATCATCAACAATGATAATATCTTGGCTTGGTGTTTGCTCTGAGACTAACGTTTGCAGTTCAACAACTGTATGGCTACCTATATAACCTGTACCGCCTGTTATTAATAAGCTCATTATATTTCCTTGCTTCTATATGTTTAACTTTATTGGTAATATTTTGCCACGCTCGCAAAGAAATCACCAAGCATTTCTACTGGTAAGGCATTAATTCCCGCAGCAGCCGCTCGCCCGCCTCCACTTGGAAAGTTTGCACATAGCTCTCCCGCGCCTTGTTTATTGTTTAATGGCGCACGAAGACTAATAGTATAAGTGGCGGTCTCATTGGCGATGCTTTCATTTAAAGTGACAACAACATGCGCTTTGTTAGGAGATGCATTTGCAAGTTCATTACCAAAAACACCGCTTACCCGTCTAGCCCAGGGTTCATCGGCTAATTGTACAGCACTGAGTTGCTTATTATTAATTAGTACAGGAGATTTATGCGCTTTTTCCATGTCGGCTAAATAAGCTGTTTTAAGTTGATAAAATATTGAATCAGTTTCATTAATTAAATCAAATGGATCAGAGTAATCGGATAGCTTTTCTAAGAGTTGTGCGGGGTGAAAATGTAAATCATCAACACTGCGACCGTAGCCATTGTAGTTAATATAAATACCAAGCTCTTTTAACAATGCTTGTTGTGCACTTGATAAATCATGCTCTTTGGCCAGCGTTTGCGCTGATACTTGCATATTATCGCCAAAAGCAGCTGCAATAGCCCAATTAACAAATTCATTCTGCAAATACTTATTTACTATTAGGCTAGTACAAGTATTGGCATCTGTGTCGATTAAATTTGTTAGATATTTTGATTGTGGAACTTCGCCTGTTCTGTGGTGATCAACGTAAAAAACGTCAACGCCTTGTTCTAGTAAACTAGATAAAGCTTCAATGTTTTTTTCTAATGAGATATCCAAAACAGTTACTGATGTTGCAGATTCTGCATTAACATTTTTAAGTAAACTAATGTCACGTTTTACACCCGTTACTAAAATAGATTTTTTTGGGTGTGGCTTACGCTGAGATAAACGCAGTTGCAACAAAGCGATAATGCCGTCTGCATCACCATTAAAAACATCATAATGCATAAATTATCCTTATTCTAAATGACTAAAATTTTCACTAGCGCTTTTATCGATGGTAATAAAACCGCGCTCAACTAAATGATTAACAATTTGCTCTGCGCATTTTTGTATTGATAATTCAGCAGTTTTAACATGAATCTCCGGATTTTCAGGAACATCATAGGTAGAATCTATGCCAGTGAAGTCTTTAATTTCTCCTGCTCGTGCTTTTTTATAAAGCCCTTTAGGATCACGTTGCTCACAAACACTGATTGGCGTATCGATATAAACTTCGATAAATTCACCGTCTTCTAATTTCGACCTAGCTCTCGTTCTATCTTCTGTAAATGGTGAAATAAAGGCAGTTGATACAATTAGACCTGCATCTAAAAATAATTTTGATACTTCACTAATACGGCGGATATTTTCTATTCTATCTTCATCGGTAAAACCTAAGTCACCATTCAAACCATGGCGAACGTTATCACCATCAAGTAGATAGCTGTGACAACCCAACTTAAATAATAAAGCATCAACAGCATTTGCTACTGTCGACTTACCCGAGCCGCTTAAGCCAGTATACCAAAGCAAACAAGGCTTTTGGCTTTTAAGGCTAGCACGTTGCTCTTTAGAAATATGTTGTTCATGCCAAACAGTATTTTCTGTTTTCATTATGTACTCTTTAAAAAATTAAGATCAAAAAGGAAACACTAAAGGGATCATCAATAATACCGTAGCGCTGTATGTGATTGACACAGGTAAACCAAACTTAACAAAATCACCCAATTGATAGTTACCTGCGTTATAAACCATAATATTGGTTTGATAGCCATAAGGACTAATAAAGCTTCCACTTGCAGCAAAAGCAACCGCCATCACAAAAGGAATGGGATCGACACCTAAACCTAGCGCGATATTATAAGCAATAGGAAAAATTAATGCTGCGGCGGCACTATTAGTGATTAGCTCTGTTAATAATAAGGTTAAAACAAAAATAGCCACAAAAGCGATATAAGGGCTACTACCATTGAGTAATTGTTCGATGCTACTAGCAATAACTGCCGCAACCCCTGTATTTTCAACAGCACTCGCTAACGTTAATGCACCAAGTACTATCATCCAAATTTCTAATGGAAATCGACGTTTAATTTCATTTACCGTTAATGCACCACTAAAAATAAGTGCTGCAACATAAATAAATAAACAACTTAATAAAGAAACTGGCGTCAAGACTGACACTAAAATAGCAAGTACAAATCCCCAAATAGTGCCATGGTCACGCCAACCACTGAGCATATTGACAGCTTGGTGGCCTGAAAGAATGAAAAAGTTCTTCGACAAGTTAGTTCTGCTCGCAAAATCTTGCCCTACTGCTAGCACTAAAAAGTCACCTGACTGTAAAACAATATCGCCTAATTTTCCTGATAAAGCACAACCTTCACGGCGAACAGCAACAACAGCAGCGTCAAACCGTGCTCGAAACCCAGCTTTTTTTAATGTTTTACCAGCAATAGCTGAATCAGTTTTAATAAGTACTTCTGTTAAGTTATCGCGTAATAGATCATTGCGCTCTGCAAATAATGTTAACCCATCAAATTGCTGCAATGTTAACACTTTAGAAATATCACCACTGAAGATAAGCTTATCGCCTACTTGTAGTGTTTCTTCAGGTGTTACAGGTGATATCATTCGTCCATAACGAACAATTTCAACTAAAAATAAAGCATCTAAATTTCTTAAACCATTCTCTTCAATGCTTTTACCAATGAGCTTAGAGTCAATAGATACCTCGGCTTCAAGCAAGTAATCTAGGGTCGACAGCTCACCTTGCTCCATATTAGGTAAAGTTTTAGCACGTAAAACCACAATTAATAAGCATAAGGCAAGTGCAACTATACCAATAGCCGTAAAATCAAAAAAAGCTAAGCCTTGGCCACCTTGTTCAATAAGTAAACTATTAACAATAAGGTTTGTAGAAGTACCAACTAGCGTGAGAGTACCACCCAAAATGGCCGCATATGATAAAGGAAGCAGTAATTTACCTGCATTAATCAGCTTATTACTTTTGACACTATTGATAAGTGTCGCGACTACTGCAGTATTACTCATTAACGCTGACGCAAAAGCAGTACCAATAACAAGTCGTAACATCGACTTGATTTTTGAACCACTGAAAACACGATTACTTAAACGGCGTAAAATACTCGTTCGCTCAAATGAAAATGAGCAAAGTACTAATAAGATTAAGGTCACTAAACCAGGGTTTACCGCATTACTGAGGATATCATCAACACTTACAAAAGAAAGTGCTAAACAAACGAGTACTGTAATAGAGAAAACTCGTTCAGGTGTTTGTTGATATTTAAGAAGGCCGACAAAAGTGGCGATAAAAACTACTATAATCAACCACTGTTGTATTGTCATTTTTATCCTAGATGTAGATATTCATACTTAGCGTTGTTGATGAAAAAGAAAGAGTATGACGCCTAATTAACTAGATAAGGCGTCACAACAAGCTGAGTTATTACTAATTTACTTAGTTATGTCTCTAGCGCCCCAATGAGGGAACTGCTTACGAACTAGTGCGTTAAGCTCTAGTTCAAACGTTGAGTACTCTGTTGTGTTATCAGCAATAGCATGATTAATCATACCAGCACCAACCGTCAGATTACTTAATCTGTCGATAATGATAAAAGCACCACTACCACGGTTAACTTGATAATCATCAAAGTGTAATGTTTCACCCATGACAAAATCAACATTACCGATTTCATTCACAGCAAGCTGTGTTGAATCTAAAGTTTCCATGGTGTTCACGTCATACTTATTCACGATTTTGCTTGCATGACCAGTAGTCATTTTGCTGCCGTGTTTAATAAAGTATTCACGCCCAGCTTCTAGCTCATTTTCATGCATCCATACTACCGTTGCATTAAGCTCTTTAGCAGACGTTGGTAAACACCCTTTTTTAACGATAATTTCGCCGCGGCTAATATCAATTTCGTCTTCCAAGGTTAACGTAACCGCCATACCTTTATCAGCACGGTCAATGTTGCCGTCAAAGGTAACAATTTCTTTAACTACACTTTCTTTACCAGAAGGTAGGGCAACAATAGTATCGCCAACAAGTACATGACCTGAAGAAAGTGTACCGGCAAAACCTCGGAAATCTAGGTTAGGTCGGTTAACATATTGTACTTGGAAACGTAATTCAGAGAATTCGTTTTTCTCTTTCACATCAATGGTATTAAGCAACTTCATTAAAGTAGCGCCAGGGTACCAATCCATGTTTGTACTTTCTTCTACTACGTTGTCGCCATTAAGCGCTGACATAGGTACAAAGCGCACATCTTCAAAATTAAGTGATTCAGCAAATTCACGATAATCTTTTTTAATTGCTTGATACTTTTCTTGAGAATAATCAACCAAATCCATTTTATTCACGGCAACAACAATGTGTTTTATACCTAATAAAGAACAAATAAATGAATGACGACGTGTTTGTGTTTGTACGCCATAACGTGCATCAATTAAGATAATGGCAATATCACAAGTAGAAGCACCTGTTGCCATGTTACGCGTATATTGTTCGTGACCCGGAGTATCGGCAATAATAAACTTACGTTTATCGGTAGCAAAATAACGGTATGCCACATCAATGGTGATGCCTTGCTCACGTTCAGATTGTAAACCATCAACTAATAATGCTAAATCGATAGCTTCACCAGTTGTACCTGATTTTTTTGAATCTTTTTCAATAGCGGCTAATTGATCTTCAAAAATCATTTTAGAATCATGTAATAAACGACCAATTAAGGTACTTTTACCATCATCTACGCTACCACACGTTAAAAAACGTACTAATTCTTTGTTTTCATGCTGCTTCAAATAAGCTTGAATATCATCTGCAATTAAGTCTTGCTGGTTACTCATAATGTTTTCCTTCGAAAATTTTTAATCAAATAAAATGTTATGTCGAAAATAGAGGCCTTACCTTAAGTTTATACTTATAGGTTTGCATTTAAGGCTTAGAAGTACCCTTCCATCTTTTTCTTTTCCATAGAGCCAGCACTATCGTGATCTATTACACGGCCTTGGCGCTCTGAGGTTTTTGTTAATAACATTTCTTGAATAATTTCAGGTAACGTTGTTGCTGTTGACTCAACTGCACCTGTTAATGGGTAACAACCTAACGTTCTAAAACGAACACTCTTCATTTGAACTTCTTCATCATCAGCGATTGGCATACGGTCATCATCAACCATAATCAAAGTACCATCACGCTCAACAACTGGACGTTTTTCAGCTAAGTAAAGTGGAACAATTGGAATGCTTTCTAAATAAATGTACTGCCAAATATCAAGCTCAGTCCAGTTAGATAATGGGAATACACGGATACTTTCGCCTTTATGAACTTTACCGTTATAGATATTCCATAATTCAGGACGCTGGCTTTTTGGATCCCAGCGATGCTTATCATCACGGAATGAATAAACACGTTCTTTCGCGCGAGATTTTTCCTCATCTCGACGTGCACCACCAAAAGCGGCATCAAAGCCATATTGGTTTAATGCTTGTTTTAAGCCCTGAGTTTTCATTACATCAGTATGTGTTGCACTACCATGGGTAAATGGTCCCATACCCATTGCAATTCCTTCCGGGTTTTGATGAACAAGTAATTCAAAATCATACTCTTTCGCCATTTTGTCACGAAAGGCGATCATTTCTTTAAACTTCCAATTCGTATCAACGTGCAATAATGGAAAAGGGATTTTACCGGGAGCAAAAGCTTTGCGAGCAAGATGTAACAAAACTGCAGAGTCTTTACCGACAGAATAGAGCATTACAGGGTTATCAAACTCTGCTGCCACTTCACGAAAAATATGAATAGATTCCGATTCTAATTTTTTTAAATGAGTTAAATTCATTGCCAATACACAACTGTTGATAAAATTAATAACGTAAGAATGCCACACCTACTTTCATTTTTCCATAATAAGAAATAGCTTTATTATAACTAAAAGGAATAACAAGCGCTGACGTTAATACCTATAGTTCAACAATGATAATGTGAAGCAGCACGACCAATAAAAAAGTCAGCAATATGCTGACTTTTAGAAACAAACATTAATTATATTTGCAGTCGTTCCTTATTATCCTTTAAAACTTTTTCACCTATGCCTTTAACATTCATTAAATCGTCAATTGACTTAAAATCCCCCATTTTCTCGCGATACATTAATATTGCTTGCGCTTTTTTCTGACCTATTCCTTTTAAAGTCATTAAATCTTCGAGGGTAGATTTATTCAAATGAACAACTTGCTGTACTGCCTTAACATCCTTCGTAACCGTTGGAGCAGCAATAGCTAAATTTGAATTGAACAATAAAGTAGTAGTGAATAACGCACAGAACAGTGCTCTAATTATTAAAACTTTCATATTAATTCCTTGTAAATAGTCCTATTAAAAGTTCAAACATCGATGCAAAGTGTTAGATGTTCACTATTATGTTTAGGTCTAAAATATATTTTTGTCAAATGCATTTAAAATTGCACAGAAATAGTTAAACTATACAGTCATAATTTTTGAACTATCATTTAAAGCATTCCATGAGCAAAAAAAGCTATTTACTGGCCCCAATTCTCGCTAAAAATAAAATAACCAATACGACCACCACAGTTGACAAAAAAACTTGGCACAACTTGCAAGGCTCAAGTGCGAGTATTGCTTTGTATCAAGGAGCGTTAACAAGTGAAGTTCCAATATTATTACTCACGCATGACACCCCTTCTGCGCTTAAACTAGAACAGGAGTTACAAAGTTTATCGCAGGATGACGATGGTCTATCTATTTGCTTGTTTCCTGATTGGGAAACATTACCCTATGATACTTTTTCTCCTCATCAAGATATTATTTCTCAAAGGCTAGCGACTCTTTACCAATTGTCACGAATGAAAAAGGGCATAGTTATCGTGCCTGTAACAACATTAGCGCAAAGATTAGCTCCTAAAAAATATATAGAAGCTAATAGCTTAGTCATTAAAAAAGGTGATAAAAAAGACTTACATCAGCTTCGTCTAGATTTAGAAGCAAGTGGCTATCGCTGTGTTGATCAAGTAATGGAGCATGGCGAATTTTCTGCTCGTGGCGCTATTTTAGATCTGTTTCCTATGGGCAGTAATACACCCTTTCGTTTAGATTTCTTTGATGATGAAATTGATGAAATCCGTTTGTTTGATCCTGAAAATCAACGTTCAAATGAAAAAGTAGAGAATATTAATCTACTACCCGCTCATGAATTTCCAACAGATAAAGAAGCAATCAGCTTATTTCGCAGCCAATATCGTGAACTATTTAAAAGCTCTATTGATAAGGAGTCTATTTATCATCAAGTGAGTAATGGAATTCTTCCTCCTGGTATAGAGTATTACTTACCACTTTTTTTCAAAAATGAAAATACTGAAGAGCTAACAAGTGAGATAAAAAGTGAGATAAAAAGTGAGATAAAAAGTACCAGTACGCTATGTGATTATTTAATGCCTGATACGTTAATTGCTATTTCTGGCGATTTAGAAAAATCATTACAGAAACACTGGCAAGACATTGAATACCGATATGAAAATAGGCGCTACAACCCTACTCGACCTTTATTGCCACCAGAGCAATTATTCTTAAGTAAAGACGATTTATATAGTGCATTAAAACCTTTCGCTCGCATCACCATAAAAAATTGCGATGAAGAAACGCAACTAAACACTGATGAAGATGACAACACCAGTGAAAGTGCTACTGAACAAACTATTATTGAAAAAAATAATAAAACGAACAATGAAATAAAACACAAAGCGAGCGCTATTTATTTCGATGTAAATTCTCTACCCGATCTGACCATTGATCATAAGTTAAAACAGCCTTTTGAATTAATAAATAATTTTATTAATTCAAAAGAAACACCCAATAAAATTTTATTTATCGCGGAAAGCCAAGGACGACGAGAAAGTGTTTTAGAGTTACTAGCACGTAATAACGTTAAGCCCAGTGTATTTAATACTATTGAAGATTTTATCGAGTCCAATGAATTATTAGGTATTAGTGTTAATGCACTTAACCAAGGTTTCACCTTTCAAGCAAAAAGCAGTGCTAAAAAAAATGCGATTGCTTTAATAACTGAAGCTGAATTGTTAGGCGATCATGTTCGCCAATCAAGACGACGTAACAAGTCACAAGAAATTGAAACTGATGCTATATTTAAAAACTTAGCTGAGCTTTCTATAGGTCAAGCTGTTGTACACATAGAACACGGTATCGGTCGATATTTAGGTTTACAAACATTAGAAACAGGTGGCATAACCACTGAGTTTTTAATGCTTAGCTATGCTAATGACGCAAAACTCTACGTACCAGTTGCTTCTTTGCATTTGATTAGTCGTTATTCTGGTACTGATGCCGAGCATGCCCCTTTACATAAATTGGGTACAGATACGTGGAGCAAAGCTAAACAAAAAGCAGCTGAAAAAGTACGCGATGTTGCGGCTGAATTACTCGATATTTATGCCAACCGCGCGAACAATACCGGTTATGCTTTTAAGCGAGATAAAGATGATTATTTAGCCTTTAGCGACAGTTTTGGTTTTGAAGAAACATTTGACCAACAACAAGCGATAAATGCCGTTGTTAGTGATATGTTATCTTCAAAAGCAATGGACAGATTAGTCTGTGGTGATGTCGGCTTTGGTAAAACTGAAGTGGCTATGCGTGCCGCTTTTGTTGCGGTAAATGATGGCAAACAAGTCGCTATACTTGTACCAACTACGCTACTTGCTCAGCAACATTATG
The DNA here is from genome assembly GCF_009832865.1 of Colwellia sp. 20A7. Classification (NCBI taxonomy): domain Bacteria; kingdom Pseudomonadati; phylum Pseudomonadota; class Gammaproteobacteria; order Alteromonadales; family Colwelliaceae; genus Colwellia; species Colwellia sp. 20A7. Next base: position 3,080,250 of record NZ_CP047130.1, read on the forward strand.
AAAGTTTTCGCGATCGTTTCGCTAATTGGCCAGTTTCAATCGAAGTATTATCTCGTTTTAAAACAGCAAAACAACAAACTGAAATTATAAAACAAGTTGAATCTGGACAAATAGATATATTAATAGGTACTCATAAACTACTACAAAACAGTATTAAATATAAAGATTTAGGCTTGTTGGTTGTAGATGAAGAGCATAGATTCGGCGTAAAACAAAAAGAAAAAATTAAACAGCTACGCAGTAATGTTGATATTCTGACATTAACTGCAACACCTATTCCTCGAACGTTGAATATGGCAATGGGCGGCATGCGTGATTTATCAATTATTGCGACACCGCCAGCAAAACGACTTGCCGTTAAAACCTTTGTTCGCCAGCATGATGATGCGTTAATCAGAGAAGCTATTTTACGAGAAACATTACGTGGTGGTCAGGTTTATTATTTACATAATCATGTTGATACCATAGAAAAAACCGCTGCAGATATTCAAGCACTAGTACCAGAAGCCCGCGTTATTACCGCTCATGGGCAAATGCAGGAGCGAGAGCTTGAACGTATTATGAGTGATTTTTATCACCAACGATTCAATGTTATTGTTTGTACTACCATTATCGAAACAGGTATTGATGTTCCTAGTGCTAACACTATAATAATGGATCGAGCAGATCATCTAGGTTTAGCGCAATTACATCAGCTACGTGGCCGTGTAGGACGTTCACATCATCAAGCTTATGCTTATCTATTAACACCTCATGAAAAGCGCATGACTAAAGATGCTAAAAAACGCCTTGAAGCTATCGCATCATTAGAAGACTTAGGTGCTGGATTTACATTAGCTACCCATGATTTAGAAATACGTGGCGCAGGTGAGTTACTTGGTGAAGGTCAATCTGGTTCCATGAGTCAAGTTGGCTTCAGTTTATATATGGAAATGCTTGATCACGCAGTAGAAGCCTTAAAAGATGGCAAGCAATTATCATTAACCCAAGTAACCGCAAAACAAACAGAGATAGAGCTTCGTTTGCCAGCCCTTATTCCTGAAAGTTATATTTTTGATGTAAGTATACGTTTAAGTTTATATAAACGTATCGCTAGCTGTAAGAATAAGAATCAGCTTGATGATATTCAAGTGGAGTTAATCGATCGCTTTGGATTATTACCACAAGCAACTAAAAATTTAATTCAAATTGCGAAAATACGCTTAAAAGCTCAAACTATTGGTATTTCACGTATTGAAGTAAATGAAAAAGGTGGATCAGTTGAATTCAACGACGGCACCAGTGTTGACCATATGTTGATCATTGGCTTAGTGCAAAAGCAACCAACAACGTATAAAATGGTACCTCCTAATAAGCTTAAGTTTAGTCGAGCTAGTGAAGGTGAACAGGCAAGGTTTAGCTTAATCACCACTTTATTAAATGATTTAACAACGGCTAAATAAAGATAAATTAAAATAAACGGACTATTAATGAAAGTAAATCCAGCTTTTCTCTATTCATTGCTTGCTCTTAGCATCTCAACGTTAACGATGAGTTCAGACGTGTACGCTAAAAATAAAGCAGCAGATGAACGTTGGTTTGAAGTTGAAGTGATACTATTCCAACAGTTAGGTAATAAAACAGAATTAAAAGAGCAATTCCCTGAAGATATTAATGTATCTAGTTTGCCTAATTACCAAAAATCGTTTGATTTATTGGGGCCTCACATCCAGCCAGATTTAACAAACATAAAACGATTTTTGCCACTTTGTGCTAAAGAGAGTGAAAATAATACTCAACCATTATTGTTACATTCTCTAAAGAGTACTAATGCTGATTTTGATAAAAAAATTAATGATATGGCACGAATAGCTGCCATCAATATAGCTGAATTAGATGAAATAATAGATACCTATACGTCAAATATACAACTAGAAAATTTAACTAAAAAGCTTCTTTCTACTGACATTATATGTGCTATTTCACAACAAGAGATGGAGATGTTATTCGATGAAGAGCAGCTCGCTAATATGAATATAAATTCAGTCGAGGTAGATGCACTTCCAAATAAGTTAAATGCTTTAGGTATACACAATGAATACAATCCTTACTTAATTTCTGATGAATCTTTGCTATTAAATGATATTAGTCAACGACTACGCTGGAGCAAAACATTTAAACCTCTTTTACATTTTGGCTGGCGACAAGTAGGTGTAACGCAAAAAGATGCTAGTCCACTTAAATTATTTGCGGGTCAACATATAGCGCATGAATACCAAAAAGCATTACAAGAATATCAACTTGAGATTCAGGAAGAAAAGTCATTAGAAGAGAATTTGGTTCATCAATTAGCTAAAACACAAATCACAGCACCTAGTACAGTATTGACTACCAACGAAAGATCTAATGATAATCAACAAGCATTAAACCAACTATTTAGTCGTTTTAATGCTTTAACTAGAGAGCCTATTGATACTAATACAATTAATAATGCAGTTAACCATATTAGCAAACAAAACTTAGAAACTATTATAGCAACTAGCGCTGCCGAATCAGTAATGCTCAAGCAGAGCTCAGATCTAGGAACCCCACCTAAAGCACCAATACAGCCTTGGTTTTTAGACGGTTTTATTAAAATACATTTAGATCATTACCTTTATATAACTGCAGATTTCAACGTATTTAATGAAAATAACATTGAAAAAATAATTAAAAATGAGCCTGCTAATATTGATGCTGCTGTTAGCAATGCAGACAGTGAAATAAAACTTATCAACTTTAGTCAAAATCGTCGGGTAATAACAGGTGAAATACACTATTTTGATCACCCTTACATTGGCATGATAGTGCAAATAAGACGCTTCGATCCAACAAAGCCAGAAGGTGAACAAGTAAGCCAATCGATTAAGTAACCTTCGCCAATAGAAAGTAATCTTTTAATAGAAATCACATAGTAATAAATTTAATAGGAATACCATGAACAAAGAAACTGAAATCCAAGCTGCAGTCTTTCGTCGTTTATTAGCTCACTTAGATAGTAGAAAAGATGTACAAAATATTGAACTGATGAATTTAGCAGGGTTTTGTCGTAATTGTTTTAGTAAATGGACCGTAGCTGAAGCTGAGAAACTTGGTGTCGCTGTCGATATCGATAGCGCTCGTGAGCAAGTATACGGTATGCCTTACGGTGAATGGAAAGAAAAGCATCAACTACCAGCAACCGAAGAGCAACTTGCTAAATTTAATAAAAGCTAACGAAATAAATTAAAATGACCAAGATTATAAAGTAGTCGCTAACGTAAATGAGCAAATAAATGATAATTCTCTAAAATTTAATATAGTAGAGAGTTATCATTTTTATAATTTATCTTGTTAAGAACATCTGACCAACTACCATACCCACTATAAAACGTGTGTTTTACTCTCTTCTGATTATCAACTATATCGACAATATTAAAACAAATTTCATTTCTGCTTTAAGAACTCATAATTATATTAAATCTTTAAATACTAAGAAATCATTATATTTAAGACGTAAAAAATTGTTACATCTAATAAGTTAAAAAAAATCAATTGTTCTTTTTTTGTACTTAAAATTGAAGATTAAATACAATATTTCATGTAAAAACAACCTAAATGATTGATTAAATTATACTTTACCCATAGTTCGATAATCAAGCAACTAGTAACGAAAACTTTACTAACACTAAAAAAGCATAAGTAATTGATTTGTATGCATTTAAAATCTAAATCCTGACTTTTTTTACTATGTGCAAATTTTTCAGTAAGAATAAACAACCTCATACCTAAGTATAAAAAAACCATAACTACTTGTTTTAAAATAAATTTATATCAAATCTATTGTTTTTTTTTATCGATAAATTAAAATATTACAATTGATGTTGCCTTATGAAGCGCTAAGTACTAGTATTTTAAAGGTTAATTTCTGCCGTTAGAGCAAAATAATATTAGGATTAACACTTTACTTAAACACTGCAAGTAACCACGATAGTGGTTCAGGGAGAAAATATGTATAACAATACTAAAATAGCAAAAGCTGTTCGTTTAGCCGTCATGTTCGGTGCCAGCGCAACAGCTGCAATGAGTTCAACCTCATTTGCTGCTTCTGAAGAAAGTGCAGAACAAATCGAAAAAATCGAAGTAACAGGTTCTCGTATCAAACGTGCAAACATTCATAGTACAAGCCCTATTACAACAATATCAGCTGAAGATATTAAAGTATCTGGTATTACTCGTATCGAAGATGTTTTAAATGAAATGCCAGCCATTTTTGCTGACCAAACGTCTGGTACAGCAAATGGTGCAACGGGTACAGCTACTGTTAACTTACGTAACTTAGGTGCTGTTCGTACCTTAACGTTAATGAATGGTCGTCGATTACCGTCTGGTTCACCTGCAGCAGGTGGTTCGGGTGCTGATATTAACCAAATACCAGCAGCGCTAGTAGAGCGTGTAGAAGTATTAACGGGTGGTGCTTCTGCAACATACGGCTCGGATGCTATTGCAGGTGTTGTTAACTTTATCATGAAAAAAGATTTTGAAGGCGTGCAGTTTGAATATCAAAACAGCTTTTATCAACACAATAACGACCATACTGATATGCAACGTGCGGTAAATGATGTTGGTTTTGCTTTACCTTCAAGTAATGTAACGGATGGTGATGCTAACGACTTTTCATTAATAATCGGTAGTAATACTGCTGATGGTAAAGGTAACGTTACCTTATATGCAACATATCGTGATATTAAAGCTGTTACTCAAGATAATCGTGACTATAGTGCTTGTGCTATAGATATTGATAGCTCTGGTCAGCGTGTATGTGGTGGTTCAAGTACTATAGCTGAAGGTCGCTTTACTGATTTTGGTGGTGCTAATGATGGTAATAGTTTCGATTACATGGTTCAGGGTGATCAGTTTGTAGATCGTGCAGGAACATTATATAACTACGGCCCATTAAACTATTTCCAACGTCCTGATAAACGTAAAACTTTTGGTGGTTTTGCGCATTATGAAATTAATGAGTTTGCTGAAGTTTATGCTGAAGCTAGCTACATGGATGACAGAAGTGTTGCGCAAATAGCACCTTCAGGCGCTTTCTTTGTTACAGATAGCTTAAATTGTGATAATCCACTTATGTCAGATCAACAGTTTGATGCAATTTGTGGTAGTCATGGTTTAACAGCAAGTGATAGCCAAACAGTATATGTTGGGCGTCGTAATGTTGAAGGTGGTCCACGTCAAGATGATTTAAGACATACGTCATCACGTTTTGTTCTTGGTGTTCGTGGGTATATTAACGATGACTGGTCTTATGATGCATCTGCGAACTTTGGTTCAGTTGCTTATTTAGAAACTTATCGTAACGAAATGTCAATCACTAACATTAAACGTGCGCTGAATGTTAAAGATGTTGATGGTGTTGCAACTTGTCAATCTGTCATTGATGGTTCAGATCCAAATTGTGTACCGTGGAATGTATTTGAAGAAGGTGGTGTTACTCAAGATTCTCTAGATTACCTAATTAAAAAACTATATTCTCGTGGTGATACCAAAAGTACACAACTTACTGGTTTCGTATCGGGTGATTTAACAGAGTCAGGCTTCGTTGTTCCAGGGACTTCTACCGGTGCAGGTGTTGTTTTTGGCTATGAATACCGTAAAGAATCATTAAACCTAGAACCTGATGATGGCTTTACATCTGGTGATGGTGCTGGTCAAGGTGGTCCAACGTCAGGTGTTAAAGGTGAATATTCAGTAACGGATCTATTTACTGAATTTAACTTACCACTTATCGAAGATGCTGCATTTGCCCAGGAATTAGGTTTAGAATTAGCCTATCGTTATTCAGATTATTCAGTAGAAGGTACTACTGATAAGTCTACCGATACTTATAAAGTAGCACTTAATTGGGCTGTTAACGACGACGTTCGTTTACGTGCTAGTTACCAACGCGCAGTTCGTACAGGTAATGTACGTGAGTTATTTGCAGCAAATACAATTGGTTTATTTAACTGGACAGATCCTTGTGGAACTGATCCTACGTTAACTCAGGAGCAATGTGCTCGTACTGGTGTTTCTGCTGAAAATTATGGTTCTGCTAACTTAATTAGCCCTGCAGGCCAATATAACTCTGTTTCTGGTGGTAACTTAGATATTAGACCTGAAAAGTCAGACACAATTTCATTAGGTTTGATTTTATCACCTAGCTTCCTTGATGGATTAGATATCACATTTGATTATTTTAATATTCAAATTGAAGATGCAATCCAAGCAAAAGGCGCTGCAATTGTTCATAACGAATGTGCGGTTGATAACCTTCAATCTTCATGTGACTTGATCAATCGTAATCCAAATAGTAGTGCATTATGGGTTGGACAAGATAGTATTATTGATACAAATAGTAATATTGGTTTCATCGAAACATCAGGTATCGATATTGATGCTTCTTATGAGCTTTCATTAAATGATATGGGCGATATTCGTTTCAATTTAGTTGGTACTTATTTGATGCAACTTGATACTCAAAACACTCCGGGTATTGCTATTGATTCTTGTGAAGGTTATTGGGATCGTTCAGTATGTGGTTCTTCTTCTCCTAAATGGCGTAGTAACTTACGTGCAGCTTGGATAACTCCATGGGATGCAACAGTTACAGCAACATGGCGCTACTTTGGTGAAGTTAATGAGTTCACACGTAACAGTACTACAAACGCGATTGAAAATGGTCCAACTACATTAGGTGCTCAAAGTTATTTAGATCTTGCTGCATCATTTAATACCTTTGAACATGTAACAGTACGTGTAGGTGTAAATAACATTCTTGATAGAAGTCCACCAATCGTACCAAATGCACCATCAGGTAGTGGTAATGGTAACACATTCCCTGGCGCATATGATGCACTAGGTCGTCTAATTCATGCAGGTGTAACAATTAGTTTCTAATTGCCATTTGTTTGTAATGTAAACCAAAAGAGCCAATATTGTATTGGCTCTTTTTTTATCTAGCTAATATCATATATACTTTATTATCGTTTGTGTTTAACAAGTATTTGGGCATAAATAGAGCAAAGTTATTTCCTCATTAAAATTTAATTATGACACTATGAAATCTGAAGTTACAATCGAAAATGCTTTACGACTACTAAACGCAAATAAATTAGACGAAGGTCAAACTGTACTTGAATGTTTATTGCTGCAAGACCCTACGAATATCCAAATACATCAGTTATTAGTTAAAATAGGCTTTGCAAATAAAAATTACACGTTAGCTGAAAAACATTTAATTAAACTGTTATCTTTTAAACCTTTATCTGAAGATTATTTTAATACATTAACTGAGTTGTATAGAGCCCAATCTCGTTGGCAGGATCTAGCAGCTTTGTATGAACAAAAATCCAAAAATAAAACTAATAGTTCGACAATTTTTTTCAACTGCGCCTATTATCAGAAACTTGCGGGTAATTTTGAGCAAGCCATTATTTTTTATAATAAAGCGCTCGCCATCGGTATTGATAAAGGTTATGAAGTATCTTTAAACGTAGCAACCATTTTTAGTGAACACTTATCTGAACCAGATAAAGCCATCGACATTCTCACTAAAGCGATTGTTAAATACCCTAAACAAGATTCTTTATTGTATAACTTAGCCAATTTATATGAACAGTTAGGTGATAAAGATAAGGCGCTACATTATTTTCAATCAGCTTACACAATCAATCCTACAAATTATACTGCGCTAGCTAGACAAGCTGATATTTGTAAAATTGAAAATGAAGATAATCCATTAATTGACCAATTGAAAAATGCTTTCTTAAACCCAGATATAACACAGTCAGATAAGATCAATGTTGGTTATGCTCTAGGAAAGGTTTTTGATGATATTGAAGCCTATGAGCTTGCTTTTCATTATTACCAACAGACTAATGAATTAGATAAAAAGATGCTACCACCATACGACCCTGTAAAGTTTGAACATACAATAGACAGTATTATAGCTACTTTCAATAAGCAGTGGTTTACTGCTTTAGATACCAAAAACGCTATCAGCACTTCACCTGTTTTTATCTGTGGCATGTTTAGATCAGGTTCGACACTTTGCGAACAAATATTAGCAGCGCATACAGATATCAGCATTGGAGGCGAACAGGAATTCTTTCATCGCTTAATGTTTAATAATTACCCTGAATTTCCATTGAATGTTGTTGATGAGATGCAATTAGAGCGACAAAAAGATAAATTACTTTCAGACTACCTAACTGAAATTAATCGCTTTAAAAACAGTGGCGAGCAGTTGACAGATAAACGGCCCGATAATTTTTTATATTTAGGCGTGATTAAATTACTTATGCCAAATGCTAAAGTTATATGGACTACACGTTCAATATTAGATAACTGTTTATCAATTTATTTTTTGCGTTTAGGCTCTTCTATGCCTTATGCGACAGAGCTCAAAAACATTATTCACTTTTACCAGCAACAAGAAAGGTTAATGGCGCATTGGCAATCATTGTTTCCGGAAGATATTTTAACATTTAATTATGATAATCTAATCCATTCACCTACAGAGCAGACCCAACGTTTACTTTCTTTTATAGGTTTGCCTTGGGAAGATAGCTGCCTTAATTTTCATCAATATGAAAACCAAGTTAAAACGGCCAGTGTTTGGCAGGTAAGAAGACCCCTATATAACAGCTCTTCAGGAAGATGGAATAATTACAAAAAAAATTTAAAGACTTTATTACCTTTAAGGTTACTCCATAACATTGAGTAACCAATTAGCTATTTATATCAACATTAATAATATCACCAATACTCAGTTCAAAACAAAAACAGCTTCTATCACTCTGTTCTAAATAAAATGAGAACTCTTTTAACATTGAATATACGAAAGAGTTCTTATACCAATCTCACTAGATATGTGATCATTTCTCCTTGCTAAAATCACCAACTACATCCTTATTTATTTAATAATTAGAACAACTAGTTATTGAAATAAATGCCTTGTATTTAGCAGTTTTTCTACGTATAAATTAGATTAGTAGAATTATGCAACAAGTTAATAATCTCGTAAAATTCTACAATAATAACAGTGCAATTATATCTTTACTTCGGTTAACAAACATACAACAAAAATATTTACTTGAATCATAATGATTGAGATAAATCTTTGCTATAATTGACAATATGATATGCATGCCAGTTTCAAGCGCTATTTTTTTATGAGAAATAACTGTGCTTTTAAGGTTAAAAAAAAGAGTTTTCGCTAATAGGAAAACTTAACTCCTATATTTAAGTGCGGATATTACTAATGAAAACTGGTTCTCATAAAATAATTTCATTTATTTTAATTTTAACATTGATAACTATTGCAACTGTTTACTATCCTTTTAATAAAGGACGTAACGTCGCCGAAAGACATTCTCCTCTACTTAACGCTGCCATAAAAATTAAACTTGAAGTAAGTACAGCACACTTGTGGTTTGAAGAAGTTATTAGTGGTGATAAAAATGTAAATATTGAAACTGTCTGGCTCCACCTTGATCAATCAGAATGGTACGCCAAAGCCATGCTTGATGGCGCCACTTACGAAGAAACCGTATTCATCCCCCTAAACGATCCTCACTTACGTACTCAAATTGAAGTAACAATAGAGAACATTCATCATTTTCGAGAGATAGTACAAAAACGATGGGCATCAAAGTCAACATCTGGAATAGGCTCTGATTTAGACCAAGCGCTAGATCTCGCCTTTTTTGAACTGACAACGTCTGCCGATAATGTTGAAATATCGTTAAAAAAATCTATCGCTGCTGACATTCAGAAATTCAAAGATATACAGCTAGCATTAACTGTTTTTATTATGATATTGAGCCTAATAATAATTGGCTTATTTCTTCGCTACAATAAAAAACAACTCAAAAATATTGATGTATTAAAGAAGAATAAAGATAGTGCTCAAAAATCTCAGCACCAACTACAAAATATAATTAATGGTGCAAAATTAGGATACTGGGACTGGAACTATAAAACAGGCGAAAATCTTGTTAATGATGAGTGGTTATCAATGCTTGGGCTCACTAGACAAGATATTACTAATCATATTAGTGATTGGGAAAAACTTATTCATCCAAATGATAAAGAGTATATAGAAAGCATTATTCAATCTCGTATTGCGTCTGGAAAAAACTACATGATTGAGTTCAGAATGAAGCATGCAGATGGCAGGTGGATATGGCTTAAAGGTTCAGGCTCTGTCATTAAATATGATGAAAACACTAACGAACCACTGCAAATTTGTGGAACACATCATGAAATAACAGCACGTAAACAAGCTGAATTACGCGAAAGATCACGCTCTTATGTATTAGAACTCATTACACAAAATGAGCAACTTACCGTAGTGTTAGAAGCTATTGTACGCGGTGTTGAAGAAGAAAACACCGGTATGTTATGTAGTGTTTTATTACTCGATGAGGCAAGTAAACACCTCTTAATTGGTGCTGCTCCCAGCCTACCTGACTTTTACAATAAAGCTATTCATGGAACTGAAATTGGCTTTGGTGTTGGCTCTTGTGGTACAGCAGTATTTACGAATGAACGAGTGGTCGTTGAAGATATTCAAAATCATCCTTATTGGACGTTATACAAAGATATAGCAAGCAAGGCAGAATTGAGCTCATGTTGGTCAGAGCCGATACGTACTACTCAAGGTAAGGTGCTGGGTACTTTTGCCATTTATCATCGTACAGTCAATACACCAACAGAAGATAATATTACATTAATTGAGCAGTCAGCTAATTTAGCAAGTATCGCTATTGAGAAAAGTAAATCTAACTTAGCTATAAAATCAAGAGATGAACAAATGCGCTTGGTATTGGCTGGAGCTGAATTAGGGTTTTGGGATTGGAATATAATAAAGAGCACAGTTGAAAGGAATGAACGCTGGGCTACGATGCTAGGCTACACCCACGAAGAAATAAAACAAACCACAAGTCAGTGGTCAGATTTCATACATCCTGATGATAGAGAAAAGGCATGGCAATCAATTAATGACGTATTAGAGAATCGTTCAAAATCTCATAGCCTTGAATATCGTATGTTAACAAAAGAAGGTGATGTTAGATGGATACATGACCAAGCAAATGTGATGCAGCGTGATATGGATGGTAAACCATTACGCATGAGCGGTATACATAATGATATTACTAACCGTAAGTTAGCAGAAGAGAAACTCAAGCTCGCCGCGAGCGTATTCACACATGCACGAGAAAGTATCATTATCACTGACACCTCAGGCATAATTATTGATGTTAATGATACATTCACAACAATGACAGGCTATAGCCGTGAAGAAGCCATTGGGCAGAACCCACGTATTCTTAAATCAAGTCGCCAGTCATCTGAGTTTTATAACAATATGTGGGCAACCTTAGACGAAGAAGGCCATTGGCAAGGTGAACTTTGGAATTATCGTAAAAATGGCGACTTATTTGTTGAAATGAAAACGATAAGTGCCGTTCAAGATGAACAAGGAATCACAACCCATTATGTCGCCCTAGGTAATGATATTACGGCAATAAAAGAGCATCAAGATCAGTTAGAGCACATAGCGCATTACGATGTACTCACACGTTTACCAAACCGTGTATTGCTTGCTGATCGATTATCTCAAGCAATGTTACATTGTAGTCGTCACGAAGAGTCTCTTGCGGTTGTCTTTCTAGATCTCGATGGGTTTAAAGCGGTAAATGATACTTATGGCCATGATATCGGTGATGAGTTATTGGTTACCCTTTCTGTTCGAATGCAAAAAGCATTACGAGAAGGAGATAGTTTAGCCCGCCTTGGCGGTGATGAATTTGTCGCTGTTTTAACGGATTTAGCACCATCAACTGCGGTTGATGATTGTGAGCCTGTCTTATCAAGACTATTACTAGCCGCGGCTGAGCCTATTACTATTCGCGATACCGTATTAAATATATCAGCCAGTATTGGCGTAACGCTTTACCCACAAGATAATGTGAATGCTGATCAACTTATGCGCCATGCAGATCAGGCCATGTATGTGGCTAAAGAGTCAGGAAAAAACCGTTATCATTTATTTGATACCGCACAAGATGTTGCCGTTAAAGTGCAACGAGAAAGTTTAGAAGCAATTCGTATTGCCTTAGAAAATGATCAGTTTGTGCTTTATTATCAGCCTAAAGTAAACATGAAAATAGGTACTGTGGTTGGAGTTGAAGCTCTTATTCGTTGGCAACATCCTGAGCGAGGCTTGCTAAATCCGATAGAATTTTTACCTGTTATTGAAAACAACCCCATGATGGTTGAATTAGGAGAATGGGTAATTGATACTGCCTTAACACAAATTGGTGAGTGGCAAGCCATGGGGCTGCAACAGCCCTTCACCACAAGTGTTAACATTGCGGCAGTACAATTACAGCAATCTGACTTTACACAGCGATTAACAACATTACTCGCTGAACACGAAAATGTAGACCCATCTTGTTTAGAGTTAGAAGTATTAGAAACAAGTGCTTTAGATGATGTTCATCATGTTTCCGCCATTATGTGTGCTTGTATGGCACTAGGGGTAAAATTTGCGCTAGATGATTTTGGTACTGGTTATTCATCATTGACTTATCTAAGACGATTACCGGCTAAAATAATTAAGATAGATCAGACTTTTGTACGTGATATGTTAATCGATACGGATGACTTAGCGATTATCGAAGGTGTGATTGCTTTAGCTAAATCATTTAAACGTGATGTGATTGCTGAAGGTGTTGAAACAATTGAACATGGTACTGCTTTATTACAGTTAGGCTGTGAGTTAGCTCAGGGATATGGTATTGCAAAACCAATGCCCGCTAGTGAAATTGAGACATGGATTAATAATTGGAAGCCAGATAAAAGTTGGAGATTTATTTAAAATTAATATGGCAATGGGCTGCGAGTTACACACGAGCCTGTAACAGATTTTGTGTAACTGCCAGTTTAACTTAACTATTTTCTAATTTAACTATATTTTAATTTAACCATATTTAATTTAACCATATTTAATTTAACCATATTTAATTTAACCATATTTTAGTTTAATTATTTTTTAGTTTAATTAATCCCTCATCAAGTAATATCATTGCTTTGTTGGTGTTTTTTAGCTTACTAAAAGCAACATAAATATTGCTTTTATGGTTAATGGCACCTTTTTTGATATCGTTAAGTTGAAGTCCCATTTCCTTTAACTTACATTTAGCCACTTCATCGAACATAATTGCCATATCTATACGTTTGTTTCTTAACATACCAATTAATTGTGATTGACTAGCTACTCTAACTTCTTCAAACCGGCTTTTATATATCTCATAATTATCACCATATTCGTAACCAATAATGACACCGATAGAAGTACCTTTGGGGATCTCATTTACTGAAGTAAAATTCAACGGTGATTCGTTATGATAATAAAATGATGCCGTAGCTTGTAAAATAGGAACATGACCAAAATTAAATATTTCAAAGGTACTTTTTTGTTTCGTGACATTAAAAGCGCCATCCACTTGACCTTGCTCGGTCATTTTAAGAGCTCTAGCATATGGAACAGAAATAAACTCAACGTTAACATTAACTGCGTTATACGCAGCTTTAATAATATTTTTAGAAAGCCCATTTCCATATTCATCCGAATAGGGAGGCCAACTATTTTCAGCCGCGAGTATTATTGGCGGTATTGCAAGTGACGGTATTGCAAGACAGTGTTGACTTATAATTAAAATAAAAACAGTAGAGGATCTTAGAAGAGAAAGCACAAACATTAAATCTTTTAAAAAAATTAATATTATTTATTATAAGGTAAAAATTGAGCAGTTGCTAAACAGTTAATCCGTATTTGTAATTCTAACGTTACCATTATTCTTTTAATCTACTCTTTAGTAAATTTTCTTAATATTTTAATACAAAGCTTTAAGTAATAAAGTAAACGAGATACGTTTCAATACTCCCGACGTAAATCGGGAGTATTGTACCAATCTCACTAGCTATGTGATCATTTCTACTTGCTAAAATCACCAACTACATCGTTGTTTATTTAATAATTAGAACAACTAGTTATTGGAATAAACGCCTTGTACTTGGCCATTTTCTACGTATAAAATTGTTCACTTAATTAATGAAACTGGTATTACGTTTAATTATTTATAATAATAAGGACCTGTCCATTGGTACTCTTTATTATTAATTAATAAGCTATGTTTGGCCGAAGCTAAGGCATTCTTATTCGATAAAATAAATAATTGTTTATTACCTTTAACATCAGTAATACTTACCGCAGTGTAATCATCGTCATCATTTACAATATCTAAATTTTTGATATGACTATTTGAATTTAATGAAGCTTCAGAAACAGGACTATAACTTCCGTGTGGTTCAATAACTGAAACAAACGTAGTGTTATCTGTATCTTTTCTGCGGATCATAAACCCAGCATCTCGACGTAAATTAAAATCTGGGTCATTTGCACCTAAACGAGTTAATAATAATTCATCCTTTTCATTGGCTACAGAAGTAAGGGTGTAGAATTTACCGTTACCTAACCATGAAAACTTAGCATTATTAGCTGCAGGCTTGCCCTTCCCTTCCAAATACAGATGCTGATAACCATTATTTTCACCTAATGGAACTAAGTGACTTGGTGAGTCCCATTTGAAATTCCCATTAATCACTTGTCCCATATAATAAAACGGGAAGTCATAATCATTTTTGGTGCTAGATTTCACTTTCATGATATCTAACATAAATGCTTTCTCAAAATTTTCGTCTTTTATTAATGCCATTGTTCGATGCATCTGTGTTCCAGGATAAGCATTAACCTCTGTAGCACTTACCACTTGAACATCAGCTTTAGATGCGTCGAAGAAATAAAGTTCAGAGTGTTTAGTGCTTGCTGTTTGATACTGACCATTAAAATGCATTTCACCGTTTTGAGAAAGCGTATTGTGTGCAATCGTTGTTTTGGCCCAGGTTTTATTTTCTTTTAAATAATTACCGCCACCTTTTTGTCCTATATTCACAAAACGAGAAAGACCATAATCTTGAAGAACTTCATCACCTTTTTCATAAAGTGAATAAGACAGTTTGTCATAATGACCGTGACTTAAACCTTGCGCTGCATATTTAAATACTAACGTTAAATCTTCATTACCATAGCGTAGTATTCCCACACCACCTTGTTTACCATTAATGCCATCACTTAAATTAATCGAATTTTTAGTAAACGGTTTTGCTTTTCCATCACGAATTGCAATAGCAACATCTAAACCCGATTCATCGAGCAATACTTCATTTTGTTTTTGTGAAATACTTAGTAATTGTGGGTTTTTATTACCATAGTGATAGGCAATATTAACCGCTGTTACTAATGAAGCCGTGTAGTAAGACATACCTTTTTGGCCATCATTTAATGGAAAAAATTCGCCCTCAGCATCAGATAAGTTAAGCAGAGCATTTACGCCTTTTAGTAAAACATTATCTTTGTGTTGTAATACTTTTAAGTCTGGACGTACGTTTTCCATTCCTAATGCAAAAATTAAGAAAGGATACATAGCATAACGTTGATAATACGGGCCTTCTGTATAATACCCATCAGGTGAAAATGGGTCATCTAGATTAGCAAAAAAACCTTTTTTCTGACCTTCAACTTTAATGGTACCGCCATCATTGTCTAAGCCGCCAATAGGTAAACCATCATCTTCTATACCATATAAGGCTCTTTGAATAAGTTCTTCATCTTCCATCACCAACCCAATCATACCAACAGCAGCATTGCCCCAGGTACTGTGGTTGTGTACTCGATTATAAAATTTAGGGTTCTCTAATGAGATATAGTCAGCGAATGGACGAAATAAATTATCTTCTAATTTAGTACGCTCTTCTTCTGACAAAAAGTTATAAATAGTGTCATAGGCTTGGCTCATATAAACTAACCAATTACTATCATTTAAGCATTGCCAAAAAAGCTTGCCACGCGCATAGGATCTTTCTTGTGGATGAATAGGTAAATTTTTATACATGGCTTCATACTGTAATAGCATGTCACGCACATATATAGCGTACTTTTCATCTTCTAAAATCTGATAAAGCACACCCGCTTTTTGCGCGATTATAAAGTTTTGTTTATGTCGATAATGAGTATAACCACCGGAAAAGTCTTTTGGGATCGGTGTATCAATACCTGCCAAAATTTCTTTATCAACGACTTTTTTAACCTTTTCTAAGGTTGCATCAAATAGGGGGGCATTACCTAAATTCGATCTGATTTTTTCAACGCCAGTCTTAGTTAAAATAAGACTGGGATGTTCTTGTGCTTTTATTGTTAAAGATGTTGCAAGTATACTTAGCATTACAAATAGGGTGTTGATTTTTTTCAGGTACATTATTATTTTTCCTTTTTTATTACATCAAGTGCCTTTTTTGAAATCGCCCACAAATGATACTCCCCAGTCTCAATAAGTGATTAATATTCAAAAATATAATAGCGAGATAAAAACACCAAGCTAAAATCTATCGTTGATAATACACATTTTATTGTTTTGTTAATACTCTTCGAGTTTTTATCGTGTCTGATTATATTCAATTTTCTATATTAATTTGGTTTAACATAGATAAAGAAAAGTTATTATCGAGACTATATTTACTAGAAACTTTGCTAAAAAATCACTAAAAAAATTCGCTTGCTAAAAAAGTGCTATTTCTTCTGCAGTTAATGAACGCCATTCACCCGGCGCTAACTCGCCTAATTCAACACCACCAATCTTTTCTCTGTGTAAACCAACAACTCTATTACCAACAGCAGCAAACATCCGTTTTACTTGGTGATATTTTCCTTCAGTAATCGTTAGTAGAACTTCATTCATTTGATTGTCAGAAATATTAAGTTCACCGTTAACTTCATCGTCATTTACGCTGATATTTTCACTTTCACTGTTATAGACTAATTCTAAAATAGCAGGACGAGTTAAAGAATCTTCTCCTTGTAGCTGAATACCTTGTTTAAATCGTTCAACCAATTCATCGGCCTGACTTTCATCAATAGCATTTCTAAGCCATACACGGTAAGTTTTTTGACAATCTTTTTTAGGTGAAATAACGTTGTGTGACCATCGACCATCATCAGTAATAAGCACTAAACCAGTAGTATCAGCATCTAACCGACCCGCAATATGTAGATCAAAAGCTTTATCAACGTCAATAAAATTTAATACCGAAGGATAAACTTCATCAACATTAGAACAAATAGAATCAACCATTTTATGCAGCATAAAATAGCGTGAAGTACGTGCAGTTAATACTTGATCATCTATGGTAATAGAATTATTTTCATGTACCTGCATCGCTGCATTTTTTGCTATTTCACCATTTACACGCACTTCACCACTTTTAAGCAGTTTTTTTGCTTCATTTCGTGTTAACTCAGTGCTTTTACAAATAAATTTATCTAAACGCATTTTTTTCTATCACCTCGCTTTCAAGCAATTAACAGCTTACCTAATAATTTAACTATTCTACTTCAGTCCAAAACCAATAACCTTGATCAAGTAAACCAACCATTAAAGTAACAAAGTATTCATTTGTGCTCCATGGCGCTAATTCA
Organism: Colwellia sp. 20A7; assembly: GCF_009832865.1. NCBI lineage: Bacteria > Pseudomonadati > Pseudomonadota > Gammaproteobacteria > Alteromonadales > Colwelliaceae > Colwellia > Colwellia sp. 20A7. The sequence continues at coordinate 3,097,897 of NZ_CP047130.1, forward strand.
CTTGGTGTAATCACTACCTGATTACATAACAGTTTAATTATCGGCGCTATTTCACTGTTAAAATGGATTTGCTCACCATTAAGATAAAAAATCCCTTCATCCACAGTATCTTCAAAGTATAAAGCACGTAACCCGCCTAAGCGTTTAATGGCATGCAATGAAAGTAATTCGCTAACTTCATCACTTTCAAAAGGTTCATCACTTGGCATTAAATCTAGTTCATGTTTAGCATTGGTTAAAAAATTACCCGCAAAGTTTTTGAATAATTTATCGTCATCAAGTAAATTTTGTAATTGTTGTTTAATACTAGCGTAATCACTATTAGTGATTTCCCCGCTGTTATTAACTGCTTGACGATTAGGATCTTCTAATAATTGACCACCTAATTCATTATCAATCAAATGATCAGCAAAACCACTTAACAAACTAATAGCAGAATTAGCACGGAAACCTATTGAGAAACTCATTGAAGGCTCTAAAGAAATACCTTCGTGTGGGAAGCCTGGTGGAATATATAAAATATCGCCAGCTTCTAATTCAACATCGATAATCGCGTCAAACGGCTCTACATGTAATAACGCTTCATGGGCAATAACTTCAGTATGTCGACCATTTCCCCCTACTCTCCAATGGCGCTTACCTGATCCTTGACAAATAAAAGTATCGTAGTTATCTACATGAGGACCAACACTTCCACCTTCAGTAGCAAAGCTTGCCATTAAATCATCTAAGCGCCAATGAGGTAAAAACCTAAAAGGCTCTATTAATTCCGCAGCTTCTTCAGAAAAGTTATCAAGGGCTTGAATAACCAAAGACCAATCACGTTCCCCTAAATGTTCATAACTTTCAAACGGGCCAAACTCAGCTTGCCATTCACCATTTTTTTTAGAAATCAAACGAGATTGCACTGCTTCTTCCATTGCAATGCCTGCAAATTCATCTGCAGCAATAGGGTCAACAAAATCTTTAAAGCCTTGGCGAATCACCACTGGTTTTTTCTGCCAGTAAGTCGTTAAAAATTCATTTTTGCTCATTTGGTTTAAATCTAAGTTATACATAATGCTCTCTAAGGTGTTTAAGTGCCGGTTTGTACTATTGGCTTATTCTTTATTGCTGAGATTATACGGGTAAGTGCGTCTAGTTTGAATGTTATTGGGTATAAAGTTTTTCTATTTTACAAAATTAACGTTTAATCTTGTCGATAAACTAATACAGAAATATATTGGTTACTCTTCAGCCAAAATAGTGAGTAAAAAGAAAAACAATACATTCGCTAACCTTATATTAAATTTGTTATTTTGGGGCACCACTGCATCATAAACTAACAAAACAAAATATATACAAATAAAACATAAAGACAACCACTTGATATTATTAACTTTATTAAATGGCACGAATACTGCTTCATCTTCCAAAATATACGTTATTTGTTAATTTAATTTGAATAAATTGAAAAAAAACACTTTATCATTATCTAAAAATAATCATGTAAAAGAACAAACTGCAAAGTTGAAAGTACTACTTGCAGAAAACAACCATGCAAAAGCGAAAGCCTTAATGAATGTGCTCACGAATACTGAGTATGACATCTACCATATCGCCAATTCAGGTGTTCCTTTACTAAAGGATGTTGAGCAACTAAATCCTGATGTCATCATTATAGATATAGAATCCCCTGATCGGGATATGCTTGAAAACCTGAATAAAATATCTCAATTCGCCCCTAAACCTATCGTTGTTTTTTCTGAACAAGAAAACGATAGCACAACAATTAGTCAAATAGTTAAATCAGGTGTCAGTGCTTATGTAGTGGGCGATATTGGCCAGGACAGAGTGAAGTCTATTATTGATGTCGCAATTGCTAGGTTTGGTCTTTTTCAAGGAATGAAACAAGAGCTTGCTGATACTAAACAAAAATTATCAAGTCAAAAGAATATCGATAAAGCTAAGCGCTGGCTAATGGAAACAAAACAGCTTTCTGAAAGCGACGCCTATAATTTCATCCGAAAAATCGCGATGGATAACAGCCAGAAAATGGACGATGTTGCCAAAAACATTCTATCTGTTGCAAGTATATTTTAGAGAAAAGTCATGTTTAAAATTGAAAAGAAAAATATTAGCTTGGGATTTATGCCTTTAACAGATAGCGCCCCTGTCGTCATTGCTTATGAAATGGGCATATTTAAAAAATGGGGATTAAATGTAACCTTAACCAAGCAAAATTCCTGGGCAACCTTAAGAGATAAACTACATTTAGGTGTAATTGATGCTGCGCAGATGTTGGCACCAATGCCCATTGCAAGTAATTTAGGTTTGTATGGTCAAGAGTCTCAAGTTATCTCTCCATTGATCTTAAGCCGCAATGGCAACGGTATCACCATATCAACAGCCTTATATCAAAAATTATTGTCATATCAAAATAACACTGAAATTAGCATGCCCTTTTCAGCAAGTATTTTTAGCCCGGAGATAGAGGAGCGTAAAAAAGAAGGAGAAAAACTCACCTTTGCTGTCGTATTTCCTTATAGCTGTCATTACTATGAACTTATTGAATGGTTAAAAGAAAGTAATATTTCGTTGTCAGACATTAACTTGTTATTTGTGCCGCCTTCGGGAATGGTACCGTCAATGCAATCAGGCGATCTTGATGGTTTTTGTGTTGGTGGTCCTTGGAATGCTAAAGCTGTCCGTGAAGGCGTTGGGGTAACCGGTGTGACGTCATCAGACTTATTGCAAGACTCTCCAGAAAAAGTACTCGGGGTAATGTCAGACTGGCAAAATAAACATCCTCAAACAACCTTGGCCTTAGTGGCTGCTTTATATGAGGCCTGTCAATGGCTTGAAGATGTCCCAAATCGTTTTGAAGCAGCAAGGTTACTCAGCCGAGCCCGTTACCTAGACACTAATATTGATGTGATAGCGCCTTCATTACTCGGTAGTTGTTTAACCTTTAATGATACAACACCAAGGAAAGTTCCAAGCTATAACCAATTTTCTACATTAGACGATCCAGAGTTTAACAAACCCGCCCAAAGCTGTGGTGAAACAATTGCTACTCTAATGCAAGAATGCGGACATATAAGCACTAAACAACGGTCTGAACTGAACATTGCCACTATCTATAGAGAAGATATATACCTGGCGGCTCTTGGCACTATAAATAAAAGTTAACTTCACATAATGACTGAGATTTTGTTATTACTTTCACTTATCAGCGAGAGAACACGGCTTAACGTTAACATTAATTAATATATATTATTAAACGCACCAAATTAAGGCGAGACTTTCCCAACATTGGATCAATTAAACATTTTTAACATAACAAAAAAAGCGTTAAAAACAATAAACCACTGATTTAATTGTAAAAAATTATAATGGCATTAAATATGCTTTATTACCGTTAATGTTATGTTTTCAAATTAATACAATCAACAGCGGTTGTATTAATATAAAAGTGAAAACCTACTAAAATTTATTCCGTTAAAACTAATCGCACTGCAACGACGTAGTCATTATTAGTTTGGCATTGTAGCCCACAGCACTTGGATTATATCCAAAGTGCTGTGGGCTTTTTTATTTGGAGAAAAGTATGTTGAAAATACGTTTAAAAAAGAAATGTAAGAAGTTATACCATGCTGCCATTGCCAGTATATGTATATCAGGTGCCTTGGTAACCTCTACTTTACAAGCCACTGAGTTAGGTTATCCAGAAAAAGAAGAATTAAAATTCGGTTTTATTAAGTTAACTGATATGGCTCCTATCGCTATTGCTTATGAAAAAGGTTTTTTCGAAGATGAAGGTTTATACGTCACGATTGAATCTCAAGCAAACTGGAAGGTTTTACTTGATGGCGTAATAGATGGTCGATTAGATGGCGCACATATGCTTGCTGGTCAGCCAATAGCTGCCACAATAGGCTATGGTACTAAAGCCGACATCATTACGCCTTTTTCAATGGATTTAAATGGCAATGCCATTACTGTTTCTAACGAAGTTTGGAAACAAATGAAGGTAAATATTCCTAAACAAGCTGATGGACGCCCTGTTCACCCAATTAAAGCAGACGCACTTAAGCCTGTAGTAAACAAATTCCTTAATGAAGGTAAGCCTTTTAAAATGGGAATGGTGTTTCCTGTTTCTACACATAACTATGAATTACGTTACTGGTTAGCTGCCGGTGGTATTCATCCAGGATTCTATGCACCTCATAAAGGTGATACATCAGGCCAGATTGACGCACAAGCCTTGCTATCAGTAACGCCTCCTCCACAAATGCCTTCTACCTTAGAAGCTGGCACTATTCATGGATATTGTGTAGGTGAACCTTGGAATCAACAAGCGGTATTCAAAGGTATTGGTGTACCCGTTGTTACTGATTATGAAATTTGGAAAAACAACCCTGAAAAAGTATTCGGTATTACCAAAGATTTCGCTGAAAAATACCCAAACACCACCATTCGCTTAACCAGAGCACTTATTCGCGCTGCAAAATGGTTAGACGATAATAATAATGCTAACCGTCCTGAAGCCGTTAAAATTTTATCTCAATCCAACTATGTGGGTGCTGATTATAAAGTTATCGCAAATAGTATGACCGGAACCTTTGAGTATGAAAAAGGAGACGTACGTTCATTACCTGATTTCAACGTATTCTTCCGTTACAACGCAACCTACCCTTACTACTCAGATGCAATTTGGTACTTAACACAAATGCGCCGCTGGGGACAAATTAGCGATGACAAACCAGATAGTTGGTACAAAGATATTGCCGCAAAAGTTTATCGTCCTGATATTTATATGGCTGCCGCGCAATCTTTGATTGATGAAAAAATAATGTCAAAGAGCGACTTCTCAGACTTAGTAGACGAAGACGGCTTCCGTGCTCCTCAAAAACACTTTATTGACAATATTGTATATGACGGCAAAACACCAAACGCTTACATCAATAAATTCAATATTGGTTTAAAAGACGGTGACAAACTTTAGTCCTTTATCAAACTTCAATGAGTATTAATGCGCTGTAGCTAGCGCATTAAGGAGAGAAAATGACTGCCTTAATAAATAAACAAAAGATAGGTATCGCACCTATAAATAGGAACAAAACGATCATGCCATTTTTGTTAAAACAAGCACAAACCTTTATTTTACCTATGGCCGGTATCTGCTGTTTCCTACTGCTATGGTCGTTAACCGCCAGTAATATCGAAACTTCACTAGGAAAATTCCCTGGTCCAAGTGCTGTTGCAACTCAAATGGTTAACTTAGTTAATGAACACAATGCAGAGCGCAAGAAAGAAGACGCATTTTATATTCGCCAAGATGAGCGAAATAAAGCTCGAATGATAAAAGATCCTACGTATCAACCTAAAGTACGTATGTACACAGGTAAAGAGACATTCCTAGATCAAATAATTACGAGTTTAATTACCGTATTAAGTGGTTTTTTAGTGGCTGCGATTATTGCGATTCCTTTAGGTATTGCTATCGGATTAAGTAAAAACTTGAATCGAGCGATTAATCCGATAATACAAATTTTTAAGCCGGTATCTCCTTTGGCTTGGTTACCCTTAGTTACCATGGTAGTAAGTGCTGTGTACGTATCTCCGGATCCAATGTTTGCAAAATCATTTGTTAACTCATTAATCACAGTAACCCTATGTAGCCTTTGGCCTATGGTAATTAACACTTCGTTTGGTGTGGTATCAATGAATCAAGACTGGGTTAATGTCAGTAAAGTATTAAGCCTACCAAAACTCGTACATATTCAAAAAATAGTTTTACCTGCCTCTGTTCCTGCCATTTTCACCGGTATGAGAATGTCATTAGGTATTGCTTGGATGGTACTTATTGCTGCAGAAATGTTGGCACAAAATCCAGGGTTAGGAAAATTCGTTTGGGATGAATTCCAAAACGGTAGTTCACAATCATTAAGCCGAATCATGACAGCAGTTATCGTTATTGGTCTTATCGGTTACATGCTTGACCGTACCATGCTGCAATTACAAAGAATGTTGTCTTGGGATAAATCAAGCGCGCAACTGTAGTCAATAACACAGAGGAAATCACATGAGTATTATTTTAGACATCAGCAAAGTAGATATGGTATTTCCAACCCCTAAAGGTGATTTCACCGCATTAAAGGGAGTTGATTTACAAATCAAAAAAGGGGAATTCATTTCACTTATTGGCCATTCAGGTTGTGGTAAATCAACCGTGTTGAATATTGTTGCCTGCATACACAAAGCAACTATTGGCGGTGTTTTACTTAACAATAAAGAAGTAACTGAACCAGGTCCTGAACGTGCAGTAGTTTTTCAAAATCATTCATTATTACCTTGGTTGACGGCTTATCAAAATATTGAATTAGCAGTAAAACGCGTATTCAAAAATAAAATGTCAAAGGCAGAAATGAAAGAATGGATTGAGCATAATTTACGTTTAGTTCATATGGATCATGCAAAAGATAAACGCCCTGATGAAATTTCTGGTGGTATGAAACAACGTATTGGTATTGCCAGAGCTCTTTCAATGAAACCAGAAGTTTTATTAATGGATGAGCCATTTGGTGCCCTTGATGCTCTAACACGTGCACACATGCAAGACTCTTTGATGGAAATTCAACAAAAGCTTAATAATACCGTAATTATGATCACCCATGACGTAGATGAAGCAGTTTTATTGTCTGATCGTATTGTCATGATGACCAATGGTCCAGCAGCAACAATAGGTGAAATATTAGATGTTAATTTACCTCATCCACGAAACCGCTTAGCCCTCGCAGAAGATCCTGAATATAACCGACTTCGCTCAGCTGTCTTAACTTTTTTATATGAAAAACAAAGAAAGGTAGAGCCAATATCAGCACCTGATACAGGCAAAGTAAAACAGAAATCATCGAGTGTAGCTTAATTAATTGAGCAAAATAAAAAATATAAAAATAAGAATATAAAATAAAAAACATCAAAAAATTTAAGGGATAACCATGCAAACAGAATATAAATTACACACACTTGCTGCCTTGACTTTATTAGCCACGGTAACTGTTTCAGCTAACGCAAATGCAGAAAATCAAGCTAAAACAACTATCGATTTGAACTTACGTTACGAAGCAGTAGACCAAGAAAACACGTTAAAAGATGCATCAGCATTAACATTAAGAACGCGATTGAATCACACAACTGCTAGCTACAATGGCTTCTCAGGTGTCCTTGAGTTTGAAGACTCACGTCAGATAGCAGGGGTTGACGACTATAACGATACCGTCGGTAATAACGCGGAGTATTCCGTAATCGCCGATCCTGAATCAACCGAACTTGATCAAGCTTTCGTGCAATACAAACAAGAAAAATTTACCGCCAAAGTTGGCCGCCAAGTAATCACGTTAGATAATCACCGTTATGTTGGTCATGTTGGATGGCGTCAAGATAGACAAACTTTCGATGCAGCAACATTCAGCTACAACGCCTTAGATAATCTTAATATCAGCTACAGCTTTCTTAATAAACGTAATCGTATTTTTGCACAAGCTAAAGATCTTCACTCAAAAGATCATTTAATTAATCTTGCATACAAAACCAAATACGGACAACTAACCACTTATGGCTACCTATTAGAGATTGATGAAGGCACAGCCAATAGTTTAGATACTTTTGGCCTGAGTTTTAAAGGACAAAAAGATAACTTTTCATATTTTGCTGAATTTTCTACTCAAAACTCTGAAAGTGGCACAACTGACTATTCTGCAACGTATATGGCACTTGAAGGTGGCTATAGCTTTGATGCCGTAAACTTAAAACTAGGCGCTGAAGTGCTAGGTAGCGATGAAGGAATGTATGGTTTTTCAACACCACTAGCGACACTTCATAAATTTAATGGTTGGTCAGATCAGTTTTTAACAACACCTAAAGAAGGCTTAGTCGATCTATATGCCTCACTTTCAGGTAAAGCATTCGGCGGTGGCTGGACAGTAGCCTTACATGATTTTTCTGCAGATGAATCAACTGAATCGGTTGACGATTTAGGTAACGAGATCAATGCCATTTATGCGAAAAAATTTGCGAAAAATTATACCGCAGGCATAAAGTATTCAGCTTATTCAGCAGGTGATGCCGCCTCAGGTAAAGTTGATACCGACAAGGTTTGGGTCTGGGTTAACGCTAAGTTTTAATATCAAGAAAACAACAGATTTTCTTGATATTAACAGTGACCCACTTGAACGAATAACACCATACAAGGTTAACTCATTGTTATTTATATGAGAGTTAACAAAATTTATAAAACCAATATCAATATTGAAGCAGGTATCAAAATGAGCTCAAATAATCAACAATCAATAAAAAAACAAAAAGTGGTCGTTGTCGGTAACGGCATGGTAGGTCATCATTTTGTTGAGCAATTAGCTCAATTGAGAACAGCTAACCAAGCAATAGAGATAACCGTTTTATCAGCCGAATCTCGACTAGCTTATGATCGTGTACACCTTTCAGAATACTTTAGCGGTAAAACTGCTGCAGATTTAGCGATGACTGACGAGAAAACATACCAAGATTGGGATGTAAATTTTCAAACTAATGCAAAAGTCGTTGATATTGATCGTACCAATAAAAATGTTGTAACAGAAAGTGGTCAAATAATCGATTATGACAAACTTATCTTAGCGACAGGCTCTTATCCATTTGTTCCACCTATTCCAGGAAAAGATCGCGACCATTGTTTAGTGTATCGAACTATCGATGATCTTGATGAAATTCAAGCCAGTGCTAATGTCAGTAAAGTGGGGGTTGTTATCGGTGGTGGTTTACTTGGTCTTGAAGCGGCAAATGCCCTAACCCACCTAGGTTTAAAAACACATGTTGTTGAGTTTGCGCCACAATTAATGGGCGTTCAAATTGATGCTGGTGGTGGTCGATTATTAAAAGAAAAAATTGAAGCATTAGGCGTAAAAGTTCATACCTCAAAGGCAACAAATGTTATCGAAGATGGCGATAAGTGTCGTTATAAGCTTTGTTTTAGCGATGATACTACCTTAGAAACTGACCTTATTTTATTCTCAGCAGGCATTCGTCCTTACGATAACCTTGCGCGAACTTTCGATTTAGAATTAGGTGAACGTGGCGGTATTGTTATTAATAACCAATGCCAAACGTCTGATAAAGATATATACGCTATTGGTGAGTGTGCACTTTGGAACAACTTTATCTTCGGATTAGTTGCCCCAGGTTACAGCATGGCCAAAGTGGCCGCAAAACATGTTATTGGTGAAAAAGAATCGTTTACTGGTGCTGATATGAGTACCAAATTAAAACTAATGGGCGTTGAAGTAGGCTCAATAGGTGATGCACATGCAAAAACATCAGGCGCATTAACTTATACTTATGAGAATCAGCCTGAAGGTGTTTACAAAAAAATAGTTGTTTCAAGTGATAAAAGTAAAATGCTTGGTGCCGTATTAATTGGTGATACTAGTGAATATGACTCGTTACTACAATACATGCTTAACGGTATTGATTTACCTGAATCACCAGAAGCATTAATACTCCCTTCTTCAGGTGAAAAACCAACATTGGGTGCAGATGCATTACCTGATACCGCGATGATTTGTTCATGCCATAACGTCACTAAAGGCGATATTATTGCCTCAATAGACCAAGGTGCATGTACTGTTGGTGATGTAAAAACCTGTACTAAAGCCAGTACTGGTTGTGGTGGTTGTGCTGTTTTATTAAAAAATGTTGCTGACGCAGAATTTGAAAATCGTGGTGTTGAAGTTAAAAAGGATATTTGTGAGCATTTTGCTTATTCACGTCGTGAAATTTTTGACATTATTACCGTCGAAGAAATAAAAACATTTGATGAACTTCTATCCTCGCATGGTAAAGGACATGGCTGCGAGGTTTGTAAACCTCTTACTGGCTCTATATTAGCCTCAGTATGGAATGACTATATTCTTAAAAAGCCACACTTATCACTACAAGACACTAACGATACTTACCTTGGTAACATGCAAAAAGATGGGACTTATTCCGTTGTACCACGAGTAGCTGGTGGTGAAATCACTCCAGATAAATTAATAGTTTTAGGCCAAGTAGCGAAGAAATATAACCTGTATACCAAAATAACCGGTGGCCAACGTGTTGATCTATTTGGCGCACGTGTTGAAGAGCTACCGCCTATTTGGCAAGAGCTTATCGACGCCGGTTTTGAAACAGGTCACGCCTACGGTAAGTCACTTCGAACTGTTAAATCTTGCGTTGGCTCTACCTGGTGTCGATTCGGTGTGCAAGATTCAACCGCAATGGCAATATATTTAGAGAATCGCTACAAAGGGTTACGAGCGCCACATAAAATAAAATTTGGTGTATCTGGTTGTACTCGCGAATGTGCAGAAGCACAAAGTAAAGATATAGGCATTATAGCGACAGACAAAGGATGGAACTTATACGTTTGTGGCAATGGTGGCATGAAACCTCGACATGGTGATCTCTTTGCTATCGACCTAGATGATGAAACCTTAGTTAAATACATAGACTGTATTTTGATGTTTTATGTTCGTACAGGAGATCGTTTACAAAGAACCTCTGTCTGGATGGACAATATGGAAGGCGGTTTAGATTATTTAAAACAAGTCATTATAGAAGATAGCCTTGAATTATCTGAAAGCTTAGAACAACAAATGGCATTAATTGTTGATACCTACCAATGTGAATGGAAAACAACGTTAGAAGACCCTGAAGCATTAAAACGTTTTAAACCTTTTGTTAATTCATCTAAACCCGATAGCAATATCATTTTTGTGCAAGAGCGCGACCAAATACGCCCAGCCACTAAAGATGAAAAAGCAACAAAAGTGTTAATTGAAGAGAAAATCAAGAAAATAGCTGAAGAAGCCTAAGGAATTAATCATGTCAGATCAAAACATATTAGTAAAAAATAAAGACTGGTTAACAGTGTGTAGAACAAGTGATTTAATTAAAGATTCTGGTGTTTGTGCTTTAGTAGAGCAAGGTTTAGAACAGAAGCAAATCGCTATTTTTCATTTACCAAATACAGATAAAAAAGTATACGCCGTAGATAATTATGACCCTATTGGCGACGCTAATGTGCTGTATAGAGGCATTGTTGGCAGTGTAGGTGACGATATTGTCGTCTCCTCCCCTTTGTATAAGCAGCACTATTGTTTAACCACAGGAAAATGTTTACAAGAAGATATAAGTATTGATGTATTTCCTGTAAGAATAATTGAAGACCAAGTACAGCTTTTTGTCTAGTGATACTAGCTAACTATTAAATACACGTAAACCAACTCAGTACACACGTTATAAATCTGGTGGTACTGAGCATTACTCTCTGTTGTTGAAAAGGTAAATTTTATGAGTTGTTCTCAATCATCACATATTGTTCAATCGACTTGTGCTTACTGTGGTGTGGGTTGCGGTATTGATATTACGGTTGAAAATAATGAGGCTAATGCTCTCGTTGGTACACTAGAGCATCCAGCTAACTTTGGTAAACTGTGTGTTAAAGGAACCAATTTATTAAAAACGACTGACTTAACTAATCGCTTACTTGAGCCACAAATAAATAACCAAACGGTTAATTGGTCCATAGCAACAAAGCATGTAGCCGATAAATTTTCACAAATTATCAAAGAGCATGGCCCTGACTCAGTTGCTTTTTATGTTTCAGGACAAATTCTGACTGAAGATTATTACCTCGCGAATAAGTTAATGAAAGGCTATATAGGCTCAGCCAACATTGATACTAATTCACGCCTTTGTATGTCGTCGGCGGTTGCCGCTTATAAACGCAGTTTTGGCGAAGATGTAGTACCTTGTAGTTATGATGATTTAGACACGACTGAACTTTTATTAATCACAGGTTCCAATGCTGCTTGGACACATCCAGTTTTATTTCAACGTATTGAAAGAGCTAAAAAACGTAACCCCAAAATGAAAGTTGTTGTTATTGACCCGCGTAAAACAGCGACTTGTCAAATAGCTGATTATTTTTTACCGATAAAACCCGGCAGTGATGCGGCATTTTTCAATGGTTTACTTAATTATTTAGCCCTCAATGAAGGACTCGATAACGATTATATCCATAATAATACTCAGGGTTTCGACGCAGCATTAGTAGAAGCAAGTTACTGGTCAATAGAGAAAGTCGCAACTTATTGCGATATTGATCAACAAGATGTTGAAAGTGTGTACCAACTATTTTTAACGACTGAAAAAGCAATTACCTTTTACTCAATGGGCATAAATCAATCAAGCTCAGGTGTTGATAAATGTCATAGTATTATAAATTGCCACTTAGCTACTGGTAAAATAGCTAAAGACGGCTGTGGGCCGTTTTCAATAACGGGGCAACCTAATGCCATGGGCGGCAGAGAAGTTGGCGGTCTATCTAATCAATTAGCGTCACATATGGACATCGAAAACCCCAAACATCGTTCTACGGTTCAGCGTTTTTGGCAGTCACCTACTATGGCAGATAAGGCAGGTTATAAAGCCGTTGAATTATTTGATGCCATCGATGAAGGTAAAATAAAAGCTGTCTGGATTATGGCGACGAATCCTTTAGTGAGCTTGCCCGATCGTAAAAAAATAACCCGAGCATTAACTAAATGTGAATTTGTTGTCGTTTCTGACTGTGTTGAAAACAATGATACTTTAGACTTTGCTGATGTGAAATTACCTGCAACACCGTGGTTAGAAAAAAATGGTACTGTCACCAACTCAGAACGTCGTATTTCACGTCAAACTAATGCGATAGCTCCTAATGGACAAGCAAAACACGACTGGGAAATTATTGCAGACGTAGCCACGGCAATGGGATACATAGGCTTTAAATACTCACATGTAAGTGAAGTTTTTCGAGAGTTTTCTCAGTTATCTGGTTTCGAAAATAATGGTGAGCGGATATTTGATATTTCTGCGTTTTCGACCATTACAACAGCACAGTATAATCGTTTAAAGCCAGTGCAATGGCCGGTTAATGATACTTACCCTGAAGGTAAAAAACGTGTTTTTGAAGATGGTAAGTTTTCTACGCCGTCTGGCAAAGCAGTATTTTTTCCTATTAAGCCTCAAGCACCAACACAGAAAAAATCGGCTAAATATCCTTTTAGATTAAATAGCGGACGCTTAAGAGATCAGTGGCATACTATGTCGCGTACAGGTAAGGCTGCACAACTTACCGCCCACACAGACAAATGTTACCTTTACATTAATCCAGAGGATGCCGCACAGTTGCACATAGTTGATGATGAAATAGTTAATGTTTTATCAAATACTGGCCAAGCGACTGTTCATGTGAAATTAGATAAAAATCAACGAAGCAAAGAATGCTTCATGCCTATTCATTGGAATGAACAGTTTGCTTCTAGCGCGAACGTCAGTAATTTATATGCAAGTATCGCCGACCCTATTTCTGGTCAACCTGAAAGTAAACATGGGGCAATTGCCTTAAGCAAAACATCCTTTAAGCAGTTTGGTCAACTACATATTAATGAAGATTTTATTGTTCAAACACAAGTAAATAACGAGTTTTGGACTAAAGCACGAACGAGTTATGGCATGAGCTTTGAATTTGCCAATACGCACGTGGAAACAGATATGTTAAATTGGTGTCAAACCACTAGTTGCATCTCAGGTGAATGGATGCAATTCACAACAGAAAACACCCATTATGTCATTTGTTTACAAGCAGGAAAGTTAGTCTTTTTATGTTACTGTGCAGCAACAACCCCAACAATAGAAAGCGCATGGCTTGAGCATGCTTTTAGTCAAAACAATCTGCCTGAAACCGATATACAATCATTATTGTCTGGTACATCAAATGAGAGCTTTGCTAAAGGTAGACAAATCTGTAGTTGTTTTAATATTGGAGAAAAAGAAGTTATTAACGCAATAAAATCGGGGTGTAATTCAATTAGCCAGTTAGGCGATACGTTAAAGTGCGGTACTAACTGTGGCTCTTGTAAGTCGGAATTAGGTGTATTACTTAGTGAACATAAGGAAAATAAAGAAGAAATAATGTTAACCATGCTTTAATCAGGTTTCAATCACGCGCCATATAACTAATTGTTTTTAAAAACAATATGTCAACATGGGGTTAAAGCTGGTTAGATATATTACTTCTATTATGGTTACTACTACGATTCACTCTTAATTTAACTGGCTACTCAGTGGCTTCTAACGGGCTAGTCGAATCATCTAAACTAATTCGGCGCGCTTCACTTTCCAGCAAAACAGGAATATCTTGTTCAATGACATAAGCTAATTTATCAAATTTACAAATAAGCTCTTGCTGCTCTTTATTATAATCAAGCTTACCTTTACACACAGGGCACGCTAATATTTCCATTAACTTTACATCAAAAGCCATAATTTCACTCTCTTCATTGGTTTTATCTTTAAGTAGAATCAGTTCACTTCTACCTTGGTAATTAAATTGACTAATTAGTTACTAGCTAAGTTTATAACTAAACTAATAATTAGCTTAATAGTTTAACTCGTCACTATTGTCACTTTACTTAAATAAACTTTATACTTTAAAGCTATTTATAGATTGAATTAATACGTCTTTATCTTGCTCTGAAAATTGGGCACTAACAGGTAAATACCACCAGTTCTTTTGCGCGAAGCCTCGACATTTTACCGCATCTTTCTCTGTCATTAATAGCGGTAAATCTGCTTTAAATTCAACAAAGTCATTAACAGTGAAGTTTTTATGGTCAATAAAGCCTTGTTGTGTTGCTAAATCAAAGCCTAGTGTTTGTAACGTATCAAAAAAACGTTGCGGCTCGCCAATACCGGCAATAGCGTTAACGATTTGCCATTGTTGAATAAAATCCGGTAACAACATTTTTTCACCCGTTGTTACTTGGATTAATTCACAGCCTGCTAACGTCATGAATAAAGGCTTACTCACTAGCTGTTTGGTATGGTCTGAGTTGTTACCATTATAAATAATCAAGTCAGCTTCTTTTAAACGCCAAGTCCCTTCTCGTAAAGGACCTGCCGGCAACAGTAAGCCATTACCAAAAAGTCGTTTGGCATCAATAATCACCAACTCTAAATCACGTTGTAATCGATAATGCTGTAAACCATCATCACTAATAACAATATTACATCCATGCTCAATTAACTTTTCTGCATTAGCAACGCGATCAGCGCCTATCACGACCGGAATGTTACAACGTTGATAAATTAAAAGCGGCTCGTCACCTGCTTGATAGCTAGTACTCTTTTCATCCAATAAATAAGGATAAATATCAGCCTGACTGCCATAACCACGAGAGATAACCCCTGGCTTTAATCCTAATGTTTTGGCGAGTTCAACTAAGTGTATAACTACAGGAGTTTTACCATTACCGCCAACACTAATATTACCAACAACAATAACAGGCGCTGCAACTTTATACGATTTTAATAAGCCCAAACGAAAAGCGAGCCTTCTTACTAAGCTTATTAAATAAAACAATCCGGTTATCGGCAATAATAGCGGTACAAGCCAATATTTTGCCTGGTGATTTTTAAACCAAACCTTTTCAATTAATCGCACACTAACTCCATCTTTTGCATTGAGTGCTGGTGTCAAAAAATAATACCATCATGTTACGATTCAAATTGAAAACGATGCAATTGTGCGTACGCACCGTCTTTATCAAGTAAGGTTTGATGATTACCTTGCTCAACTATTTTTCCTTGCTCCATCACAATAATTTTATCCGCATTCTCAATGGTAGATAATCGATGAGCAATAACAATAGACGTTCTATTTTTTTGTAGTGTTTGTAAAGCATCCTGAATATGACGTTCAGATTCAGTATCTAAAGCGCTAGTTGCTTCATCTAAAATTAAAAATGGTGCATCACATAATAAAGCGCGCGCAATAGCCACACGTTGTCTTTGACCTCCTGATAACAAAGCACCATTCTCACCAATATTCGTTTCTAACCCCCGATCCATCTTCTCGGCAAATTCCATCACGTGAGCACTTTTAGCTGCAGCAATAATCTCATCCATGCTCGCATCTGGTTTCCCATAGGCAATATTGTTAGCTAAGCTGTCATTAAATAACACAACATCTTGTGAAACATAGGCAAATTGTTGTCGTAAATCGTTTAGATAATATTCTTCAATATTAATGCCATCGATGAGTATTTCACCTTCGCTAGCATCATAAAAACGCAATAACAGCGCACTGGCTGTTGATTTGCCACTGCCTGAACGACCGACTAAAGCGAGAGTTTCACCTGTATTTAGTTCAAAAGAGACATTTTCAAGCGCCCACTTAGTATTAGTTAACCCATTTTTATCAAAATTATAAGCAAAGTTAACCGCCTTAAAAGCGATATTACCCTGTGCTTTAACGAGGTGTTTGTCGCCGGTGTCCTTTTCTTTTTCTTGATCTAAGACAGAGAAAATACTCACGCAGGCGGCCATGCCTCGTTGAAATTCACTATTCACATTGGTTAGCATTTTTAATGGTCTTAACAACATAACCATGTAAGTAATAATACTGACAAAGCTACCAGCCGAAATACTATCGCGTAAAGTTTCAGAGTTAACAGCATAAAAAACAAAAGCTAAAGCAAATGACGCTATAATTTGAATAATCGGCACACTGGCTGATTTTGCAGCGACAAGCTTCATTCGCTGATATCTATTTTGATTATTTATTTGCTGAAAACGGCCAAATTCTTTTGCTTGGCCGCCAAAGGTTAATACAACCTTATGGCCATTAAAAGTTTGCTCTGCCGCCGTAGTAACTTCTCCCATCGCACCTTGGATATTTTTACTTATTTTACGAAAACGTTTTGAAACTACATTAACAATAATAGTAATAATTGGCGTGATCAGTATAAAAATAGCAGAAAGTTGCCAGCTGATATAAAACATTAATCCCAACAAACCCAAAACAAAGGCGCTTTGCTGCACGATAACTAAAATAGATTTACTCACTGAATTTAAAACTTGTTCGGTGTCATAAGTTAATTTAGAAATTAGCCCACCGGTTGACTCTTTATCATGAAAAGCCACAGGCATTCCCATAATATGTTCAAATAAATTTTGCTTTAAATCGGTAACCACATTGTTTCCCACCCAAGCTAAACAGTAGTTAGCAATAAAATGGAAAATACCACGGAAAACAAAGGCGGCCACTACAAACACAGGCGCCCATTTCATAAAGTTAGGATTACTTCCTACAAGCCCCTCATCAATTAACGCTTGTAACTTTGATAGAAAGTAAACATCAATAGCTGCGTAACCTAACATACCTATAATAGATACAATAAAACCAAGTTTATAAGGTTTAGCATAACCAAAAAGACGCTTGAAGTTTTGCCCTGTAGTGGCGTTTGTTGAATTTTCCATGGGAGAAGTTATTTCACTGCATCTGAAGGATATTATAATGAGCTGATTTTAACGCAGTTTAAGTAAACAACCAACTAATCAAAGCGAATTTGCAAACCAAAACGGCCATAAATCCTCATGATAAGTATATTGAGTAATACCTTTTTCAGATAAATCTAAAACTATTTGGCCTGAAGTAGCACTATTGAGCATTGTAATATTGTTTAACTGATAACGTTTTACAACCTCAGCAACAGGCATACGCCAACGATTTAAATACCCAGCACTCACAATGGCAAGCTGAGGACTAACATGAGTAATAAAAGCGTCACTTGATGAGGTTTTAGAGCCATGATGGGGTACAACGAGCACATCAACTTGTAATTGTGGATACTGATTAATGAGCGTACGCTCAACTTTTTTAGATATGTCGCCTGTTAATAAAACTTTATTATTTTCATCTGAAATAAGTACTACACAGGAATCATCGTTGTTCTCTCCAACAAGTGTCTCTGGCCATAAAAATTCAAACGTTATAGTTTGCCAATTAAATGAATTACCTTGCAAACAACGACCCGTAACTTTCTGGCTATTACTTTCTTGATCAAGATTATAAATGAGTTCTTTAATTTCAATTGACTGCTGCAAAGTTGCTAGTCCGCCAGCATGATCATTATCGCTGTGACTGATAATTACTTTATCTAACCGGGATATCCCTGCATATTGCAGATACGGTAAAACAACCGCATCAACCATATTAAAACCGCTTTTATATGCTGCACCTGTATCATATAAAATAGCATTATTATCACGTTTCACTAATATTGATAAACCCTGCCCTACATCAAAAACAATTACCTGCCAATCGGTAAGGTTTTCGTTCGATTTTCCAACCATTTTTAATACAAGTAATAACAAGGTAGAGCAAATAAAAGTGACACTAATAATTTTATAATTAACATTTACTTTTGCTTGAAAAAATATGAAAAACACACTTAATACCCCCAGCAAAACGGTCAACTGAACTTGGAAACTTGACAGCGTTATTATCGCCCATGGGATGTTTGCTAAATAACTCAAATAATGCCAAAGAAGTTCGATTGATTCTACACATAGCGCTATAACAACCTGGGATAATGTTGAGGATATAGGCATTAAAAGCACTGATAATAAGCACAAAGGAATAACGATAAAACTCATCCACGGTACTGCAATAATATTCGCAAATAAGGCAACAAGTGATATTTGTTGAAAGAATATGGCACTAATAGGCAATAGCATTAACGTAAGACTTAACTGAATAACAACCAGTCCTTTGATAAATATCCATAATTTACTCCCTGATGAAAGCGAACTTTTAAACCGCCATAAAGTCATAAAAATAATAATAACGGCATAAACTGATAACCAAAAGCTTGCGGTAAATAAACTAAACGGTGTCGTTAACGTTATAATAAACAAAGTAAATAATAACCAACGTTTAATTGAAACTTTTATACCTAAGAAGCGTGTGCACCAATACAGACTTAACATGACTAACGCACGGACTGTCGGTAATGAAAAGCCAGCTAAATAACCATAACTGAGTGCTGCCATCATGCTTAAACCAATGGCAAAATAACGACTATTAACTGTCTGAATCTTGTGACTATTCGCAAAAAAACTCAATGGTATATTTTGCATTACAAACATAAATAAGAAGAATGTTCCCGTTGCAACTAAACCAATATGTAAGCCTGAAATGGCAATAAGGTGACCTGTACCTGTAGCTTGTAGAACCTGCCACAGCGTTTGACTTAACTCGGTACGCGAGCCAAAACCTAACGCTAATAATAAAGAAGATAAATCGTGTTTTGGCAGTAATTGTTGATAATGACTAAAATTTTGTTGTCGTAGAGTAGCTTCATCTATAAGTAGCTTGTTGTTTTCATCATTCACAACATAACCTGTCGCGCTTATTTTTTTACTATTAAGCCATGTTTGATAACTAAAACTTCCTAAATTGGCTAATCCATGAGCAGGCTTAAATTTCACCTTTAAGCTAACTACTTGCCCTTGTTGCAAGGATAGCGTTGCATTACTCCAACTTAATCGTAGTATTAATGCTTTCGTCAATTGGTTATTATTGATGTGAGTTACATTAATATTGAAACGTAAGCGATTTTCAGACAACGACTTGTTACTTAATGGATCAGACAATTCCATTAAAGGTGAATGTAAAGTTAGGATTTCGCCTTGTATCCACTGTGTTTTACTTGATAAATCTAAAACGTCTAGGTTATTTTCTTGCCATAATTGTTGAAAATTAACAGCATTAAATAACATCCAGCTTGCACCAAAGAGTAAACCAGAGCTTAATCGCAAGGGCTTAAATGACCGATTAATACGCGAAGGGTAATAAAAAAATAAAATAGATGTAAATATAAGTGAAAATAGCACAAAAATATCTGGCACTATTGGTGAGAATAATGAGAATATAGCACCCAGAAAAAAACACGCTAGCCACCAGTCCATAGTGAATAAAATACTTCCTGTATCAATTGCTGTGTAATCAATGTATTAACGAATAATCGACGATAAAAACTTGAATATAATAGTAAGTATATGCCAAAAAAACTAATTAAGCGCATAATGCCAGATAATCAGCGTATCAAAGATAATAAACACTTAAAAATCTTTGGTGCTTTATTGCACAATCCTAATTTATGGCATATGAACCGTCATTCAGTAGCAAAGGCTTTTGCTGTTGGGCTGTTTTTCGCTTTTATTCCAGTACCTTTTCAGATGGTGTTAGCCGCAGGTACTGCCATTATGGTGCATTCAAATTTACCACTTTCAGTTGCTTTAGTTTGGCTAACAAACCCGTTTACCATGCCCGCAATATTTTATTTCTGCTATTCTGTCGGCGCATGGTTAATAAACGCCCCTGTTCATGATTTTAAGTTTGAAGCAAACTGGCAATGGATAGCGGATAGCTTATCGTCAATAGGCCCTGCATTTTTATTGGGCTGTGGCGTATTAGCAATAATTTTTTCAATGTTGGGCTATTTTGGTATGCAACTTTTATGGCGTTACAGTGCGGTGAAAGCATGGAAGAAACGTAACAAAAATGACAAATAACTCAAAAACATCGTAATCCTAAATCAATTCAGGGTTACGATGCCGCTAGGTAAAATCAAATTATTGACGAGGTAACGAACAATTTACTTCGGCTCTGGGCGCGTAATTGAAAAATGCTGATACGCTCTATCGGTAGCTATTCTGCCTCGTGGAGTGCGCTGTAAAAAGCCTTGTTGAATTAAAAATGGCTCAAGCACATCCTCTATAGTTTCTCGCTCTTCACCAATAGCTGCTGCCACATTATCAAGCCCGACAGGCCCACCCATAAATTTGTCAATAATTGCGTGCAGTAGCTTTCTGTCCATAATATCAAACCCTTCATTATCGACTTCTAACATATCAAGAGCTGCCGCGGCTGTTTCTTGGTTCACTAAACCATGGGTTTTAATATCTGCATAGTCTCGTACACGACGTAATAGTCGATTAGCAATACGAGGAGTACCACGAGAGCGACGAGCCACTTCAAAGGCTCCTAATGCATCTATCTCTAAATTTAAGAAGTGTGCGGATCGTTTAACAATGGTGGTTAAATCTTCCACATTATAAAACTCTAAGCGTTGAACAATACCAAATCTATCTCTGAGCGGGGATGTTAGCGCACCAGCCCTAGTAGTAGCACCAATTAAAGTAAAAGGCGGTAAATCTAACTTAATTGAACGGGCTGCGGGCCCTTCTCCAATCATGATATCAAGCTGATAATCCTCCATTGCGGGATAAAGTATTTCCTCAACTACTGGGCTTAATCGATGAATTTCATCAATAAAGAGAATATCGTTTTCTTCTAAATTAGTTAACAGTGCAGCTAAATCACCGGCTTTTTCTAACACAGGTCCAGAAGTAGTTCGAATGCTTACGCCCATTTCATTGGCAACAATATTAGCCAATGTTGTTTTACCTAGACCTGGTGGTCCGAAAATAAGTAAATGGTCAAGGGGCTCTTCGCGTTTTTTGGCCGCTGGAATAAAAATTTCCATTTGTGCTTTAACATGAGCTTGCCCAGTGTAATCAGTAAGCATTTTAGGACGAATGGCACGATCGACACCTTCATCTTCAATACTTGCGACAGGCTCAATTAAACGATCTGCTTCTATCATTTTTATTTCCTATTATTACCAGCAAGGTTTTTATTGCAGTAATTAATATTATTCATTTTAGTAACGGCTCTACTCTAGGAGAGTACTTTGGCAGTATGAGTATTTATAACATTGATTTCAAAGAAAGGCGTATAATATCCTCGCTTGACATACCTTCATTATAAACAGCTTTAACCGCTTTATCGGCTTGTACTTGTTTATATCCTAATGAAATAAGTGCATTAATCGCATCACCTTTATTATTACGGAAAGGATCATTCACAAAAGTATTTTCGGTAGTTAACTGTACTGGCATTGCATCTGTTGCCGGAGTTAATGAAGTTATTTGCCAATCTTTTAAACGATCTCGCATTTCTATTAACAAGCGCTCTGCTGTTTTTTTACCAACACCTGGAATTTTTACAATACCAGAAACATCATCATGAGCAACATAACTCACAAATTGATCCGCCGACATTGCCGATAATACCGCTAAGGCTAATTTAGGGCCAACACCATTCACTTTAATTAATAAACGAAACAGCTTTCGTTCAGTAGTATTAGCAAAGCCATATAATAATTGTGCGTCTTCACGTACTACAAAATGGGTATAAATAATCGCTTGTTCATTCAACTCAGGCAGCGCATAAATACTGGTCATTGGCATAGTCACTTCGTAACCAACACCTGCACACTCGATGAGAATTTCGGGTGGGAATTTTTCAGCTAAAGTACCAGATAAACGACCAATCACAAGATAAACCTAAAGAAAATAATTAATGTGATAAAATCATACCACTAGATATTTATACAGTAAACCATTTTAATCCTGATAATATTTCAGTTAGTTTATATTTTCTGATAATTTAGACTGTGAATAAAGAAAATCGCGTTAACGCTAATTTTACTTATCATTTAATTAAGCTGGACGTTACTCGAAAAATTCAATCAACGATAAATACTGAGCATACAAAAAATTATGGAAGATATTTCTTTAACAAGTAAAAAAATAAATATTGCAATTATTGGTAGTAATTTTATCGTGGATACATTCTTAACTGCCGCAGTAGAAGTTGAGGAATTTAACTTTTACGCTATATATTCTCGTCAACAAGCGACAGGTGAAGCTAAGGCGTTACAGTATGATTATATAAATGATGGTAAAAAAGTAAAAGTATTTACTGATTTAGCTGTAATGCTTGATGATGACAATATTGACGCCGTATATATTGCGTCTCCAAATAGCTTTCATGCTAAACAAGCTATTCAATGTTTGAACGCGGGAAAACATGTATTAGGCGAAAAACCGAGTGCATCAAATAGTAAAGAGTTAAGCGAAATATTATCTGCTGCAATAGAAAATAATTGTTGTTTCATGGAAGCATTAATGAGCTTACACCTGCCAAATTTTTCACTGGTAAAACAACAGATTTATCGTATTGGTAAGCCGCGTAAATATTTTGGTCAATATTGCCAATACAGTTCAAGATACCGCCTCGCTCTCGAGTCTTTCGCAAAAAATAAATTAACGCCAAATAAGCCAAACCAAGTACCGAATACGTTTTTACCCGAATTTGCCAACGGCGCATTAATTGATATTGGTATTTACCCACTTTATCCTGTTGTCGCTTTGTGGGGAGAGCCTGACGCTATTTCGGCACAAGCCGTAATACTAGACACAGGTGTTGATGGTGCTGGTGATTTACAGCTAGATTACGGTGATAAGGTTGCAAGCATCAGTTTTTCAAAAATAAGCAATGGTGAAAACTTTGTTGAGTTTCAAGGCGAATTAGGTCGGCTTAGAATTGAGTTTGTTTCGTTAATGAGTAAAGTTGAATTATTCTTAAATGATGGCAGTTATGAGTTACTCAGTGCTACTGAAAGTAAGAGCGCAGATGAAGGTGAGATAGGGAATTATCAACCGATGTGCTATGAAATATCACACTTTGTAGCATTAGTTCAAGCGCATAAAGCACTAAATCAACCAGTAAAAATAGTAAATGTTGAAGCTTTGCAATCAACAGTAACCACATGGGAATTAAGTCGGCAGGTAATATCGATTATTGACCAAGCGCGGAAAGAAATAGGCGTTGTTTACCCTAATGATTAATTCCATTAGTTTTATTTAAACTAATGGAATTAATTTAAATAAACTAAACTTAACTAAATTTGGCATTGGTATTAGCTAAGTATTATCTCAATCTTCTTCTAACAGTCTTTTGTGCTTGCCCTGTCAGTTTTGCTAAACTTTCATGACTATTAGCATGGCATAGTGCCACGGCTAATGCATCGGCAGCATCGGCTTGTGGTGTACCAGGTAACCTAAGAATAGTTTTAACCATATGTTGTACTTGGCTCTTATCTGCAGCGCCAGTACCAACAACAGCCTGTTTAATTTGCCTTGCTGAATATTCAGCAATCAATAAGTCATTATTAGTTGCCGCAACAATAGCTGCGCCGCGAGCTTGTCCTAATTTAAGTGCAGAGTCAGGGTTTTTTGCCATAAAGACTTGTTCAATAGCGAACATATCTGGTTGAAATTGAAGAATTATTTCAGAAACGCCAGCAAAAATGGTTTGTAAGCGTGAGCCAAGATCTTCACCTTGGCTAAGCGCTTTAATACAACCACTACCAAGATAGGTAAAAGTACGACCTTCGTATTTAATAACCCCGTAGCCTGTGAAGCGCGAACCGGGATCAATACCGAGAATTATCGACATAATAAATAACAAATAATTAGTTAGGAGAGCGATGCCAGTAAAAACTGACCATCGCCACTCTATACTATTTATTCGTCATCAGTACTCTTTTCAAGCTTTTGTATACCTAATTCAGCTAACTGATCAGGATTAGCATTACCTGGCGCATTTGTTAATGGACAAGCTGCTGTATTGGTTTTAGGGAATGCCATCACTTCACGAATAGAGCTAGCACCGGTCATTAACATCACTAAACGATCAAGACCAAACGCTAAACCAGCATGTGGTGGCGCACCATATTGTAGTGCTTCAAGTAAGAAACCAAATTTCTCTTGTGCTTCTTCTTCACCAATACCTAAAATTCTAAACGCTGCAGACTGCATATCTTGTTTATGAATACGGACTGAACCACCACCTAATTCACAACCGTTTAAAACCATATCGTAAGCATCAGACAAAGCACCTAGTGGATCGGCTTCAAGTTGCTCAGGAGTTAAATCTGTTGGTGCTGTAAATGGGTGATGAAGTGCGTGCATGCGACCATCAATTTCCTCAAACATAGGGAAATCAACAACCCACAATGGTTTCCAATCACCTTCAAGTAAATCTAAATCTTCACCAATTTTAAGACGTAATGCACCAAGTGATTCACTTACTACACTGTAAGTATCAGCGCCAAAGAAAATAATATCGCCCGTTTTAGCGTTAGTGCGTTCAAGTAATGCTTTTGCTGCATCAGCTGATAAGAATTTTAAAATCGGCGATTGTAAACCTTCAACACCAGTAGATAATGCAGCATCAATATCATTTACTTTCATCCATGGCATACCTTTAGCGCCATAAATTCCAACAAACTTAGTTAAATCATCAATGCCTTTTCTTGAGAATTTTGAAGCACCATCAGGTACACAAATAACTGCTACACGGCCATTTGCATCGTTTGCTGGACCTGAGAAAACTTTGAATTCAACATCTTTTAATATATCAGCAACATCCACTAACTCTAATGGATTACGTAAATCTGGCTTATCTGAGCCAAAACGAGCCATTGCTTCAGAAAATGGCATACGAGGGAAGTCACCTAGATCAACATCAAGCATTTCTTGGAAAAGCTCGCGAATCATAGTTTCAGTAACGTCCATCACCTGATCGCTAGATAGGAATGACGTTTCAATATCTATTTGTGTAAATTCAGGTTGTCTATCGGCACGTAAATCTTCATCACGGAAACATTTAACAATTTGGTAGTAACGTTCCATACCAGACATCATTAGCAATTGTTTAAACAACTGTGGTGATTGTGGCAAAGCAAAAAATTTGCCTTGATGCGTACGACTTGGCACTAAATAATCACGTGCACCTTCAGGTGTCGCAGCTGTTAACATAGGTGTTTCAATATCTAAAAAGCCTAGGTTTTCTAGAGAGCTACGTACTTTTGATGTAACTTTTGCACGAAAACGCATACGTTCAGTCATTTCAACACGACGTAAATCAAGATAACGATATTTTAAACGCTGCTCTTCTGAGTTAGTTTGATTTGAATCTAATGGTAATGGTGCAGATTTATTTAAAATAGTTAGCTCTAACCCTAACACTTCAATAGCACCCGTTTTCATGTCTTTGTTTACTTGACCTTCAGGGCGTGCACGTACTTTACCTTTTAACTGAACACAAAATTCATTACGTAAAGTGTTTGCCGTGGCAAGTACTTCAGGTAAATCAGGATCGTAAACTACTTGTACTAAGCCTTCACGATCACGAAGATCTAAAAAGATAACAGCACCTAAGTCACGACGACGGTTTACCCAGCCACAAAGAGTGACTTCTTGACCAATATGAGATTCATTAACCTCACCACAATAAAGACTACGCATAGTTTTTGCCTTGATAATAATAGAAACTACTACTTACACGTACATCATGAACAACCCATGAATAACTTAATGCAAGCATATAAATGCCGGATATTATAAAGCAATGAATAGTAAAGTCACCCTAACTCAGAGTGATTATTTGATTAACTTAGCTTGAGAGACATTCAAAAAGGATAGTTATGGCTTTCTCGTATGTAAATCGATATTAAAATGCAACTTTGCGGGTTCATTTGCTTATATATCGAATAAATATCAGTTAAAATAGCCCAAACTGTTACAACAATGAAAGCCATGGACACTTCAGACACTAATTTAACCAATACTGATTTAATTTATTCAAATCCACACGCACAAGTAAAAGACTTTGCATTTGATGCACAAGTTGTGGAAGTTTTCCCCGATATGATTTCACGTTCCGTACCGGGCTATAACACGATTATTGACACTATTGGTCGTCTGAGCCAACGTTTTGTGCAACAAGACACCTTAATATATGATTTAGGTTGTTCTTTAGGTGCCGCAACATTAGCTATGCGAAAACGTATAAAAAATACAAAATGTAAAATTATAGCTGTAGATAATTCGCCAGCAATGATTGAACGCTGCACAATGCACATCAATGCTTTTAAAGGTGAAACGCCCGTTGAAGTCGTTGAAGCTAATATTCAAGATGTAAAAGTAGACAATGCTTCAATGGTTGTACTAAATTTTACACTACAATTTGTTGATAAAGCTGAGCGTCAAACCTTAATCAATAATATAGCCAATGGTATTAATGATGGTGGAATTCTTGTTATTTCAGAAAAAATATCTCATGGTGATTCTGTTATTGATGAGCACTTAATCGACTTACATCATGATTTTAAACGTTCAAATGGTTATAGTGAATTAGAAGTAGCACAAAAGCGGACTGCATTAGAAAACGTAATGCGTACTGACTCTGTTGAACAACATATTCAACGTTTAAAAGATGCCGGGTTTAGCCATGTTGCTCCTTGGTTTCAATGTTTCAATTTTATTTCTTTTATTGCTATAAAATAGTTAATTTAACAAATACTTTACCTAATATTCACTCCTAAATAGAAGTAACCTACAGACTAACGCTATGACAAATTTTAGTAACTTTTATCAACAAATTGCCACTAACCGTTTAAGCCATTGGTTAAACACTTTACCTGCACAGCTTGACCATTGGCAAAAAAATGAACTACATGGTGAATTTAAGCATTGGCAAAAAACATTAGAAGCCTTGCCTAACGCGCAAAATACCGACGTAGATTTAACCAAAAGTGTTACTGTAGGCAGTAAAGGTGATTTCAATAGCGGTGAAGAAAAACGCTTAGAAAATTTAATGAAAAAGTTTAAACCTTGGCGTAAAGGTCCATACCATATTCATGGCCTGCACATAGATACAGAGTGGCGTAGCGACTTTAAATGGGATCGATTAGCGGAACATATTGGCGATTTATCAGGTAAGTATGTTTTAGATATAGGTTGTGGCAGCGGCTATCATTTATGGCGAATGCGCGGTGCCGGAGCTAAATTTGTTGTTGGCGTAGATCCGACACAACTCTTTTTAATGCAATTTAATGCTGTACAACATTTCATTCAAGATAAAGCCGTTAACTTATTACCTTTAGGTGTTGAACAATTACCTGAATTAAAATCTTTTGACACTGTTTTTGCCATGGGCGTTTTATATCATCGCCGCTCTCCTATCGACTTTCTCTACCAATTAAAATCACAATTAGTCAAAGGTGGTGAGCTAGTACTAGAAACCTTGATTGTAGATGGCGATGAAAATACAGTATTAGTACCCGGCGAACGCTATGCAAAAATGCGTAATGTTTGGTTCTTACCAAGCGCTAAGGCAATGTGTGCATGGTTAGAACGCTGCGGGTTTAGTAATATTAGAGTCGTAAATACAGATATTACCGCCTTAGATGAGCAACGAAAAACAGAGTGGATAGATACAGAGTCATTGTCTGACTTTTTAGACCCAGAAGATAATAGCAAAACAATAGAAGGCTACCCTGCTCCACAACGAGCCATTTTTATTGCTAATGCTTAATGAACCTAAGATCAGGTTCATTATTCTTTCCTACTAAATGCTAGGCTTTCTAGGCTAGTTTTGAGTTTGAGGTTTTAGGTAACTATCAATAATTTTTTGATAGTTACCGTTCGCCTTAATCTCGCTGATGCCATTATCAAAATCTTTTTGCAGTTGCTCATTACTAAAGCCAGCAACATAATCAATTTTTCCGAATAATGGGTGAACGACAAATTCTGCATTATAAATATTTGTACTTAAGCCTTCTTTTTTCATTCGCGTGAGTAAATACTTAAAAATATCTATATCCATCACCAGTGCATCAACTCGTTGGGTAAATAATAATGCCACCTGGCTTTTCTGATCGGCTAATTCAACGTAGCTATTTGAGTCTTTAAAAGTATCACTATATTCCTTACCTAAGAACTTGATAGCATTTTGAAATCCAGCAACACGCATGCCCGATAAGTCTGAAGTTTTTGTTATATTAAGGTTCTTATTTGCTAGCGTAATCACAACATTTCGGTAACTTATATAAGGTTTTGAAAGGTATAGCCCCAATTCATTTTCTGTTGTTGATAACGTTATTAAGCCTTCAATATTTCGTTTTTTATACACCTCGATTTGCCGAGTCATTGGTAAATAAAAAAAGCTTATTTGATAATGATATTTACTAAGTGCCGCCTGTATAATTTCAATTTGCATACCTTTATCATCATCAACAAAAATAAAGGGCGGCTTTGATAAACCAGCAAGTAAAATAATATTATTGTCTTGAGCACACAATACTTTAGGCTGAATATAGGCAAAAAATAGCATTATAAAAACACTTGTTTTAACTAAAAATTTCAAAAACAATTCACTCCTAAATTCATACTTAAATTAATACCCAAATTAATACTTAGCTCACGTCTAAATAAAGACTGATTGATACTATTCATTATTCGCTATAGTATCAATCAGTGTAACATCAATTAATATATTATTATTCATGAAAAATCAACACAGTATGAGATAGATATGAATGAAGTTTGGTTGGAAAGACGCTTAAAGAAAGTATCAAAAAGACAACATGATCATCGTGATCCTTTTCAACGAGATCGGGCTAGAATTCTTCATTCTGCCGCTTTTAGACGATTACAATCAAAAACTCAGGTCATGGGTAGCGGTCAAAGTGATTTTTATCGAACACGATTAACTCATTCACTTGAAGCAGCACAAATTGGCTCAGGCATTACCGCACAGCTTCGTTGTAAATACCCTCAATTATGCCAAACATTATTTCCTGTTACCGACAGCTTAGTTGAAGCCATTTGTTTAGCGCATGATATTGGTCACCCCCCATTCGAAAAAATTCACCCTATTTAGTACTTAAAATGTATGTTTGAGTAAAGTTACTTGAAAAACATCAATATTTTTCATTATTAATCACAATTTCACATACGATTTTTAACATACGTTTTTTGAAAGTTAAAAATAACTCATAAATGGCATTTCAAATTATGAAAGATCATCTATATTGGCTAAGCAACCTTCTTCAAACATATCCATGAATATTTTTACTTCTTCCATTTCAATTTTATAAGCTTCTACTTTATCACCCAATCTCTTTTTAACAGAAATAAACTCAGGGTTATGAAACTTAAGCTCATCACATGCTTTAAAGTATGCAGCAATAACATCAGCAGCCTTTACTAGTTTTTTATATTCTGCATCGACATCTTTTTGAACTAGCAACTCTTTAAATAATGGTTGAAGTTTAACTGGCAGTGAATCTAAACATTCTAATTCAGCCATATCTTCAATTTTCTTAAACTCTGCTGTCAGGGCTGGGGTACTATATTTTGTTGCATGGTTAATATCTTGTAGCTTAGTTTCTGACACTTCATGATAAAGCGCTACCGTAGCAGCTCTTTCAGGATTAATATCGCCACCACAGTATACATTCCTGACGGTTGCCAATAAATGTGCAATAACAGCTACCTGATGACTATGCTCAGCTACATCTTCCTCTTTGACTAAATGCATTGGTGACCAACGCTTAATCAAATTCATTCGTAATATCCATGCTAAAAAAGAGCTTTTTTTCAATTTAATATCCTCTGTTTATACAGATAAAAGACCCCTGTTAATGCTCGTATCTTCTACAATTGTAAAATCTTTCTATCCATTAACAACATAAAACATAACAATATTTGCAATCAATATTACATCTTTCTGTTACTTTTAAAACGACTTCTACACATTTAATATGATTAACTTCCTTATTAATTTTTAATTTTTAATTTTTAATTTTTAATTTTTAATTTTTAATTTTTAATGGGATTATTGAGTGATCATCAATTAAAAAACTTTTAACTTTTCCAAGAGGAAAATATCTATATATTGCTCCATCATCTAGTATTACTTCTATTTCATGGTCATGATGGCCATATCTAAAAGATATTTCCTTTAATATGTCTCCATTACGTAAACCTGAACGAAAAGCATTACTCTCCTTTGTTAAGCCGCTTATAGTATTAAATTGTTTCTCTGTTAATAGATAGTCAAAGCCAAGTTCAAAATTAACTAAAGAAATAGGTTCAATTAACTCAGAATACCTATCTAAGGTATTATTTACTCCCTTATTTCCAAAAATAAATTCATTAATATCTTTGCCTGCATGCTCAAGCCCTATTTCGTCCAGCGCTGAAATTATGCTCTCTTCATTAAGTTTAGGGTGCTCTTCCAAGAAGTTTGGGGAAGAAAGCTTATCAAAAAGATTAAATATAGTTAGCTTTCTATTCTGTGATCTTAGCTTTTCATCCCAATATAAAGCCAAAAGTACCCCTTTCCAATAAGGGACTCTGTAAAAGCTGTCAGAGCCACCCAACCAAATAGGTGAGCTATTATAAAGTGTTGTATATTCAACACTTGTCAATTTTGAAAAATCTGAAGTAACTAACCCAACAAGTGCTTCATTAATTTTTGAATTAAATTCCTTTCTAGAGATTATATTGCTATCTAACGAGAGTTGTAATGCAGCGTATTCTGTAAAACCTTCTACAAACCATTGTAAATTTAAGTTATTTAATTCGATTTCACCCATGGAGTTTGGGTTCCAAGAGTGAATAAATTCATGCATCATTGAATTAACTAAGTTACTCTCAGGTTCAGTTTCAGTTGCTTGAATCCAATATGTGTTGGTTAATGCTACACCACTCAAAGAGTGACTATTATCATCATTATTTAATGTGGTAAATGCAAGTACGAAGTTAGATGAAAAACTTGAAAATTGATTAGAAACAACAGTAATAGCTTTGTTAATTTTATCAATAAGCACTGGATCTAATTGCTTTAACTCTTTATCAGAAACTAATTCAATATTATTATTCACATTGAATGAATTCACTTTAGAATCATCTGTAATATATAAAAAAGACAACATGAATTCATTGGGATTTCCATTAAAAATTAAATCATTACCGTCCCGAATCATATTTGAAGAATAAATCTTTTTATGAAAAGCGTCACTGAATGATAGCTTTACATTGATTTCCTCATTTGATAACCAAGGAACAATTAAAGCTAACCCATTTATCCATCTAACTTTGTTTTCATCTACAGATGGTAAAAATTGGTCAATGTTTGAAGTTGTATTTGTACGTTCTTTAATTTGAGTTAAAAAGTAGGTAACCTTGACTGGTCTTTCACTACACGGTGAAATAGAAATGAAGCTTTCCAGCTTATTAAAATCATTTGAAAAAGTGCACCCTTCTTGGTGAATATTTAATTCTTTAATTCCTTTTCCAGCTCCTTTAGTTGAGCCAAATCTGTCTGGAATTATAAGCTGAACTTTAGAGGTCGATGCTTCGAATTCCAACTCAATTGATAAAGTATTACTTGAAACTTGTGAAATGGAATATTTAATTAACGACTCAGACTCACTCGCTTTAAGAGTATTACTAACTAATAAAATATAAAGGATAAGTATTATTATTTTTTTCATTTATTACTCAATATAAACAGCCTTAAATTTAAGACTGTTTATTATTACATTAAATTATCCATTTAGTAATATGAAAAAAAGTTAACTTTATATAACTCCTTTGAATACCAGAAACAGTTAGTGGAAGAACCGATAGTAAACAGTTAAAGTATTGTAATCGTGGATTTTACTTCCCTATTTAAACACGGAAAATGGATTTTTATTATGAATTACAACAATAAATTAAAAACAACTCGCTCACGTCAATCATCAATTGAAGGAAGATGCTTCAATGAGGAGATGGAAAGTGATCGTGGCCGCGCTGTTAATTCTGCTGCTGTTAGACGTTTACAACAAAAGACCCAAGTTTTTCCATTGGAAACTAATGCCGCAGTGAGAAGTAGGTTGACACACTCGCTTGAAGTACAGCAGGTTGGTCGATATATCAGCAAATTAGTAATAAAAGAGCTTTCGAGTAAGGGATTATTGGAAAAACTTGAAATAGCAGGCAATATTGATGGTTTCGTTAGTGCAATTGAAGTTGCCTGTTTACTTCATGATGTTGGTAACCCAGCATTCGGGCATTTTGGTGAAGAAGCAATAAAGCTCTGGGGGAAGAAAACACTTACAAATATATTTAATGAAAAATTTTCAAACGAAGTCAATTGCAGCATACTTATAAAGGATCTCTCCAGTTTTGAAGGGAATGCACAAGCGATAAGATTACTCCATAGCCTCCAATCATTGAACTTAACGTACACTCAACTAGCTTGCCTTATAAAATATACACGTGGCGCATATGAAGACAAACCAATAAAAACTGATACTTATGCATACAGAAAGAAAAAGCCTGGTTTTTATTTTTCTGAAAAAAATCTATTCGAAGATATAAAAAAAGAACTATCTATTGCTGACGGATGCCGCTTTCCCTTAACTTATATAATGGAAGCTGCTGACGATATTTCTTATTGCATCGCTGATGTAGATGACGCTATTGATAAAGGTATTTTAACTGTCGAACAACTCCACATTGAGATAAAAAAAACGTGGAACAATTTCAAAGATGATCCTGATATCAAAGATGAAATAGTAGAAAACGGCTATCTACTCAAAATAGCAGACCGTGCGTATAAAAAGTATCAAGAAGAAGAACACAACAAAGACCACGCTTATATACTTACACTACGCACTACACTGGTAAATGAGCTATCAACATATGCAGCAAAAAGATTCATAGATAATCACGAACTGGTATTTAACGGTGAACTCGATGAATCACTTCTAGATGGCCATGATGAGTTTAATCTAGCTACCGAAACGTTTAGAAATCTTGCTATCAATAACATATTTAATAGTAAAGAAATCGAAAACTTAGAACTTAAAGGGTATGCAGTAATTTCTGGTTTACTGAACATCTATACCCCATTAATTGAATTATCCTTTGATGAATTTAAAGAATTAGTAAGTAATAACTTTTTAAAATCACACCCAATTGAAACAAGGCTTTTTCACAAACTATCAGGCAAACATAAAGGTAGATATAAAGAAGACGTAAAAGGTATATATGCTAATGAATTACCACTTAACAAAGATAAAATGATGGAATTATATGCTAGAACAAGGCTGCTCATAGATTATATTAGTGGTATGACAGATCAATTTGCTCTTGAAGAGTTTCAAAATCTATCTGCAATTAAATAATTTTTTGCCAGATAATTTCGTTGGTTTAAATGTAAATACAGCAAACAAAGCTACTTAACCTGAGATCTGGATAAGGTGCGGCATTTTAAGCACTCATAATGGACTGTTCCCTATCCGATAACTTAATACACGGCTTTTGTCTTTTTAAACAATAAGCAACTATTCCTGAAATTACATTAAGCATAAAACCTGTTTCACTACGATGGCGGCTGTGCTCTATTTGAGATATGTTTTTAAGTTGATCATTCACTGTCTCTATTATGTATCTCTTTGATAGCATTGCCCGATCAAAGGCTGATATTACTTTAGCTTTCATATTTTTTCGCACGGTCGTCACTAAGTCAATATCTGATTCCTTTAATGTCTGGCTCAAGTTTTTTCCAATGTATCCCTTATCTGCATATAGCTTACCAGTAAGATTTTTACATAAGTCAGGTATTGGAGTTCGGTCATTTGTATTGCCCGGCGTAATATTCAAAGCAAGGATTTCACCTTTATGATTAATCAATAGATGAAGCTTAAAGCCGAAAAACCAGCCCATTGTTCCTTTTCCTCGCTTAGCCGTATCTGCAAATACACGGTTACGTGGAATACGGATATTGTGACATACCTTTAGGCTTGTAGAATCTACAAATGCAATTCCTGTTGGCTCACCTTTCACCGTTTGAAAGTAAGCACACATTGGTACAATAAGATCTGACATTGTATTGATGAAACGAGTGTAGCTGAGCAGCTCTGGGAAATCATCAGTCCAGTATCGTTGGACTAAACCAATATAGAAGTTTTTGAAATCTCTATGATTTGACTGATGAAATGCAATCATAATGCTCATTCGCTCGCTGGTAGACATTTTCGAACTACGTCTACGCTTGCGAGTACCGTCTGATAGCAATTGTGCTTCCCATTTAGGTGAAAATTGATGACAAAAATCATCGACATCACAAAATATTTCCACTAAATTATCCATCTGCCCACCTTATTTGCTTTCAAATCGTTTCTTGGTCGAAAGATCTGATCGCTAGGTGGGTATTTAGTTCAATTTTTTATCTTCTTATCCAGAATTGAGGTTACTTACTTTAAACCAAGGGACCCTGTAACAATATCTGTGTAAGTACCATTTTTAAATATAGTCTGAAATACGGTCTTCGAATTCAATCATAAAACGATTCAAGGCCGATTTCCAATTCCTTATTGGCATAGTCCATTTTTTCGATGCTTGAGTAATGGCTAAGTAAATAACTTTCTTAGCTGAGTCATCGTTGGGAAATACCTTTCTGTTTTTAACCGCTTTGCGTATAACGCTGTTTAACGATTCTATCGCATTCGTTGTGTATATAGCCTTGCGGATATCATTCGGGTAAATGAATAAGGTATTGAGATTATCCCAATGACGTCGCCAGGAAGCTGATATGCTTGGGTATTTATCGTCCCAGCGTGCTGAGAATGCATCTAATGCCTTCAATGCTTGCTCTTCGTTTATGGCTTGGTAAATCGTTTTTAGGTCTTTGGTTACCGCTTTATAATCATATAAGGCACAAATTTCAGCGAATTCCTTACCATATGTACAATACATAACTGTATTTGAGTATTTTCAAAGGCGGTATTAATGGCATCAGGAAAGCCTTTTAAACCATCAACACAGGCAATAAGGATATCTTGAACGCCTCGGTTTTTGAGCTCGGTCAACACATTAAGCCAGAATTTAGCCCCTTCATTTTCAGAGAACCACATACCCAGTAAGTCCTTTTGCCCTGTGACATCAACGCCTAGCGCTAAATAAACCGCTTTGTTGATAACCTTATTATCTTCTCTGATTTTTAGACGGATACAGTCCATATAAACGATAGGATAAACAGGCTCTAACGGCCTTGTTTGCCATTCATCGACTTTTTCAATTACCGCATTGGTCACACGAGAAATTAAGGTGGGAGAGACTTCTGCGCCATAAAATTCATCAAACGAGTCGACGATATCGCGCGTCGTCATACCTTTGCCGTAAAGGTATAAAATCTTGTCGTCCATAGAGGTGAATCGTGTTTGATTTTTCTTTACGAGGAGCGGCTCGAAGCTACCATCACGGTCACGTGGTGTATTTAGCTCAAACTCTCCGTCCTCGGTTTTAACTTTTTTAGCGCTAAACCCGTTACGGTTGTTGGGCGTACTCGTTTTTTCATGTTTAGCGTAACCAAGGTGGTCGTCTAATTCGGCATTTAGTGCCGCTTCAACAGTAACCTTGGTTAGCATAGCTCTGAATTTATCTAAATCTTCGCCTGTTTTAATACTTTTTGCGGCTTCTTTTGCAAAAGCTTCAAGTTCTTTATGGTTCATGTGTTGTACCTTTCTTTGATACCACTAGGGTAACTGATGAAAAGTACTTACACAAAATCTGTTACAGGCTCAACCAAGGTTTTCTTTATATCTAAAGGCATATTACTTAAGAGTCGTGCGTATAATTCTTCACAATTATTCTTCTGAAATTTTACTAAATCCTTTTCTTGTTTTTGGGCTTTCTTTTTAATTTCATCTTTTGATAAGTGCTGTAGCCCATATTTAGGTTTATTTATTTTTAATTATTTTTAATTATTTTTTCTTTTCTAATATATCATTAACGTCATCATAGCAATCTGAAAGTTTCACCGAATAACTAACACTTCTGAAAATTGGCTGCGGTTTTTTTCACATTTCTTCAGCTACTTCTGCTTTTGATATCTTATAACTGAACTTGTTTTTAAAGTCCTTCTCATCTGAATGTCCATTGATATATCGCAATTTAGCTTTCTTAAATTTAATAATTGCATCGTAAGCCTTCCCTGATGTTTCAACATCAACTGCCCAACTAGGACGTTTTTCATCCTCTACTGGTTTAATTAAAGAGCGGTCTTCACCCAAAAATTCTTTAAGATAATCATCTGCCATTATTTTATTTCCTGTTCAATGAATGCGTCTTTACCATCGTAACTATTCTTTGTGTTAGTTATGACAATGGCCTCTTTATTTTTTTTCTTGCCTTTACTGTACGACTCCCCCACATTAAAAAGCCTGTAATTGACATGCCAGTTAACAAAGCACCAAAAATAAACCAAATAATTTTAGTCCATATTCCACCAATCGTTCCATAATGCAACGGATTAGCAATATGCGATAATGTTTGTACCACTGTCATCTTATCGGGATCCCTCTCACCTGCCACATCGCCCGTCCAAGGATTAACAATGACACCATAAGAATATTTGTCATAGAAAATAAAATCGCCACTACCATATAATTTATAGGTATCTCGATTATGTTCAGGCAGCATTAAATACGTCCCTTCAAAATCTGGGAATTTTTTATGGGCTATGTCTAACGCACGAGTCAATGAGGTTTTTTCGAAGGTATCAATTTTATTGCTTAATGGGAGTTGTTCTACAGTCGCAATAGGTGAATGTGGCTCTATGTCATAATCAGCATGCCACAAGACGGCTTGAACTAAATACCATAACCCAGTGAGACTCATCAGCAGTAAGAACCAAAGAGACCAAACGCCAGCTAAACGGTGTAAGTCGCCATATAGCGTTTTTTTACCCTGTCTTAGACGAAGCTTAGGTTGTGTAAAAGCGTGCCAAAAATTCTTATAAATAACTAATCCGGTAATCAAAGCGCCAAGCATGAAAAAAGCCATAGCGCATACAATGTAATAACCAATACTGTAATTACTCTCCCAAGGAAATAATAACCAACCATGCAAAGAGCGCATAAAACCATTGAACGTTATATCCTGATACACACCTTGTATGTCGCCAGTGTATTGATTGATGTAAGCAATAGCTTGCGGTTTATCTATATCTGTAAAAACAATCGCATGGATAAGATAAGGCTCAAATGTCATCACAGTTGTTATTTTTGCTGTAGGGTGAGTTTTTTGCACAATAGAAATTAATTCTGGCGCACTTTTCATTTCATAATTTTCAGGATTGTTTGCCCGTGAATTAGGATTACTTAACCAAATCAACTCTTGGCTAATAACGGCAATGATAACGGTAAGACAAACAAAACAAAATAACAGCCATACGGGCAATGAAAACCAGCCATGAAGTTGAAGCCAGAACCGATTGCTGAGCTTTGCCATAAATTTACCGTATTGATAATTATAAAAACTGAATAAGTGCCTATAATAATATTTTCTACAACCGACTCAATTAATAATCATTGTTATTATTATTTGTAAAAAGTAAATATTCTCGGAACTATATTAATTTACATTAACATCTACTTAACACGCAAATAGCAACGATTATCATTTGTATTATTGTTTTCGGTATGTATAATAGCGAAAAAATTTCTCCAAATAGAATAAATTCACTAGGAATAAACATGAAACTCAAACGTACTTTTGCATTTTCAGCATTGATATTAGCGATGGGACTGCCTGCTTATGCGCAAGAAGCCCAGTCAGAAAAAACTGCTGAAATAGAGAACGACAACGTTGAAAAAATACTTATTGTTGGCGTTCGTCAAGACCGAGTTAGCCAAGGTGCTACTGGCTTAAGTATGGAGCTTAATGAAACGCCACAATCAATTAGTGTTATAAGCGCTGAACAAATTGAAAACTTTGCTGCTAATAGTATTAATGACGTTATGAAAATGGCGACAGGTATTACCGTAGAACAGGGTGAAACTAATCGTACTCGATATACCGCACGTGGTTTTGATATTAAAAACACACAAGTTGATGGTATCGGCCTGCCTAATGGCTGGGGTCTAGTTACCGGTGCAATGGAAAGTTACGGTTATGAAAAAATAGAAATTATTCGTGGTGCCAATGGTCAACTAACTGGTGTTGGTAACTCTGCAGGAACAGTTAACTATGTACGTAA
The DNA here is from genome assembly GCF_009832865.1 of Colwellia sp. 20A7. NCBI lineage: Bacteria > Pseudomonadati > Pseudomonadota > Gammaproteobacteria > Alteromonadales > Colwelliaceae > Colwellia > Colwellia sp. 20A7. The sequence goes on from NZ_CP047130.1 coordinate 3,136,601, forward strand.
GCGACCAACCAATGAAAATGAGGGCGAAGTAGGTGTAACTTTAGGCTCGTACGATCTTAAACGTTTACAAGCCGATTATTCGTTCTTTTTAACTGACAGTGGTAGCTGGGCTGCACGCGTTGTTGCTGTTGCAGAAGATTCAGGTTCATACCTTGATGGCTTAGAAGATGATCGTACCTACCTTTCTTTTGTCGTTGATGGCCAATTAACTGATAATTCAACATTGGCGTTCGGTGCATCACATCAAGATGCTAATAGTGATGGTGTTATGTGGGGCGGGCTACCATTGGTTTATGCTAATGGCACACAAGCAGATTTTGATGTGGGTACTAGCCCAACGCAAGAGTGGACCATGTGGGATGCCGTCAACACTAACTTTTTTGCTGAATATACTTATACCTTTGATAATGATTGGGAAATTAAAACTACCTACAATAGACAAGAATCTGATGACCAAAGTAAATTACTATACGTTACTGACGCATATGGTATTTTTGATAGTGAAACTAATTTAGGTTTGGCAAGTCAACCAGGTTTATATGATTCAGAATTTAGTGCTAATTTATTTGATCTAACCGTTAAAGGTGAATTTAACTTGTTTGGTAAGGTACATGAACTCATGTTCGGCGCAAGTAACTCTAAAAGTACGGATGTTTCACTCACTAGCACTTATGATAAAGAAACAACACCCGCTTACGGCTTTACGCCTGCTTTTCCTTACGCGCTAAATGCTATTCCAGAGCCTGAATGGTCTGATAAATTCATTTATGCAGATCTTGATGTAACACTTACACGCGTATTTGGTTCAACCAAGTTAAATGTAACGGATAACTTATTTGTAATCGCTGGCTTTAATGCTATTGATTATACTCGTAAAGGTTACAACTCAGGCGGTGAAGTTGACAATGAAGAGAATGAAATTAGCCCTTATCTTGGCGTAACGTATTCTATTACTGATGATATTAACCTTTATGTAAGTTATTCAGACATTTATCAACCTTTAGAGCAATATGATATCGAGGGACAATTTTTAGATCCTAGCAAAGGCGTTAATTACGAAATAGGCGTAAAAACGCAATGGTTTGACGATAACCTACTGACTACTTTCTCAATATTTAGTGCTGAACAAGAGAATATCGCTGTTTTTGCAGGACGTGACGAGCTAGGAAATAGTTACTATGAAGGTGCAACAATGGACTCTAAAGGTTTCGAGTTAGAAGTTGCGGGTAATATCACTGAGAACTTAAATGCTACTTTTGCTTACACCTTTTTAGATATAGAAGATGAGCTTGGTGATAACACCAGTGCATGGGAGCCTAAAGATACCGTTAAATTTACCTTAGCTTATAATTTACCGCAGCTGCCAGAATTAAAACTTGGTTTAGGTGGTAGATGGCAATCGGAAGTAGAGAATGCGACAGGCTCTGTTAAGCAAGACTCTTACTTATTGGTTAATGCCTTTGCTCGCTGGAATGTATCTAACGATCTCGCTATACAAGCAAATATTGATAATATCACCGATGAAAAATATATTACTAGCCTGAAAAACGTAGGCTTTTATGGTGCTCCTATCACAGCAAGTGTTGGCTTAACTTATAGCTTTTAATCTTTAGCTTTAAGGTAAAATTAACGTTAAAAACATTCATTTTAACGCATTAAATATAATTCATCCTGAACACGATTAACTCCTGTTTGGTCATGTTAAATAGTTAATGCGTTTATTTTTTATAATCTGTATTATTGAAGCCTATGCTACGAAGCTCCTTATAAGCTGTTACATAAGCTGTTCTCATCTTCTAATTCCCTCGCTATACTGTAAAAATTAACAAGAACACCATTATTATTCAAAGCATTAGAAAGAATTATGATTAATACTTTATTTAAATGTAATATCAATCATCTATCGCGCCAAAATAATACTCAATTAAACGATACCATTTAATAACTTATGCTAGACATTTACGCAGGCGAAAACGCCTTAACAACTATTCAAGAAAATGGCTTTAAACAAGAACTGTTTACTAACTTTTTAGGGGCTAGCGGTGGTCCTAAATGGTTTACGCTTTTCGGCTTAGATAAATACCTATTCGGTGACTTCTTTCAAGAACGCACTACAGAATTAAACCTTATCGGCTCTAGTGCTGGAGCATTTCGTGCGGCTTGCTTCGCGCAAAAAGATCCTGTAGCGGCTATTTCTCGTTTAGCCGATAAGTACGCGCGTACTGTGTATGACGATAAGCCGACCACTGCTGATATATCAGATTCAGCTGTTGATATGCTGTCCCATATTTTTGGCACATCCGGTGTAAATGAAGTATTAAGTAATAACATTTTCAAAGCACATTTTATTGTCGCTAAGTGTAACGGGCTGACAAGCTATGAAAATAAAGCGGTTCAATGCGCTGGCTTACTTGGTAGTATTTTATTAAATAAAATAGATAGACGTTTATTAAGTTACCAATATGAACGATTCATCTATCGTCCTAAATCAAGCAATTTGATCGTAAATGATCCATACAACTTTACTAGTCACTACATAGACTTTACCCAAGACAATATTCCTGATGCCCTTCTCGCTTCAGGCTCAATTCCCATGGTAATGTCTGGCATTAAAAATATTGCTAATTCTCCCCAAGGTACCTATAGAGATGGTGGCATTATTGATTATCATTTTGACTTTGCACTTCACAATGAACAAATGATTGGTACCAAGCAAAAACAACTCGATAACCTTACGCTATACCCTCATTTTAGTGATAAACCTAAAGCGGGTTGGTTTGATAAAAGCTCGTCTCGTCAAGTGCTAAATAAACATTATGAAAACACCGTATTACTAGTGCCTTCAGAAAGATTTATCCAATCATTACCTTATAATAAAATTCCAGATAGAAATGACTTTAAAACATTAGACGCCCCTACTCGTATTAAATATTGGCTTAAAGTATTGAGCGAAACAGACCGATTAGCAGATGCATTTAATGAGTTTATTGTTAAACAAGATACCAATAAAATTCAGCGTTTTTAATTTACTCTCTTAACCTATTATCTTTAGCTTAATCAGCAGACTGATTGATATTATGTATGGTAGTTGGTGATTTTATTTTTAATTGCTTACATACACTTTGCTAAAATGCCCTAGACATGCGAAATAGCTATGCTAACTATACTAACGGATGAGTTTTATCCATAGTTTAAACGATGGCTAATCCGCAATAAATAAGCGAAAATAATTAACTAACAGTATGTTGTGCTTGCATATTAATGAATAATCTAAAAATATGAGAGGAAATACCATGTATAAAATTGTTATCGTTGGCGGCGGAGCCGGAGGGTTAGAGCTTGCCACTAAACTTGGCAATAAACTAGGTAGGAAAGGTAAGGCTCATATAACTTTAGTAGACAAAAACCACACGCATTTATGGAAACCTTTATTACATGAGGTTGCAGCAGGGTCACTTGATGATGGTATTGATGCGTTAAGTTATCGCGTGCATGCAAAGAGTCATGGTTTTAATTTCAAACTAGCTGCATTAAAAGATATTGATCGCGCAGAAAAAATTATCCAATTAGATAAAATCATTGATCCTGATGGCACTGAAATATTACCAGAAAGCACACTAGATTATGACATATTAGTGATGGCATTAGGCAGTGTCACTAATGACTTTAATACAAAGGGTGTTAGTGATAACTGTATATTTTTAGATAACCCTCAACAAGCAAAAAGATTTCATCATTTAATGCTTAATAAGTATTTGCAATTAGGCGTTAAAGAAACCAATAAGGTCAGTATTGCTATTGTGGGCGCAGGAGCTACAGGTGTTGAACTTTCGGCTGAGCTGTATAACTCATTAGAGCAAGTCTCAAGTTATGGTTTTGAGCATATTAATAACACTGACTTAAAGGTTAGCCTAGTAGAAGCTGGCGAAAAAATATTACCCGCCTTGCCAGAGCGTATTTCTAGCTCTGCACACCAAGAATTACTTAAACTAGGTGTTGATGTTCGTACTAAAACAATGGTGACTGAAGCAACAAAAGCAGGCTTAATAACGAAAGATGGCGAACTTATTGAGGCTGACTTAATTGTATGGGCTGCAGGTATTAAAGCACCCAATTTCTTAAAAGATATTGGGGGATTAGAAACGAATCGTATTAATCAACTAGTCGTTAAGCAAACATTACAAACAACGTTCGATGATAACATTTATGCCATTGGTGATTGTGCAAGTTGCCCGCTACCGCAAGGTGGTTTTGTTCCTCCTCGCGCTCAATCAGCTCATCAAATGGCTTCGTTGGTAGCAAAAAATATTTTTGCCACACTTAAACAAAAGCCACTTAGAGAGTACAAATACACCGACTATGGATCATTAGTTTCCCTTAGTAATTACAGTACTGTGGGTAGCTTAATGGGAAGCCTTACTAAAGGTTCAATGAAAGTTGAAGGAAGCTTAGCACGCTTAGTTTACGCCTCTTTATATCGCATGCATAAGGTTGCACTGCACGGTTATATTAAAACTGCCTTGATGATGCTAGTTGAACGAATTAATCGTATTTTACGCCCTAGGCTAAAATTACATTAAGATTGAATAGTTATCCCTACTTCAAAGGATAGAAGGTAGGTCGAGATTTATCTCAACCTACCTAACAATCAGCAAGCTGTCTGCTAATCGATTCTCACTACCTAAATAAAGCTAAAGATTTTACTTTATTTTTATAATACCGGCTAAAACTGCAATTGCTCCACCAGCCATTCCAGCCCAAGCTTCAATAGGCGTATCACCATTTAAAGTACGACTTAGCTGAGAACTAGCTGAATCATAAATATCGTAGCCCCATAAACCGAGAGCCGCACCTGCGATGATAAGGATCACACCAATAGTTCTGTTATTCATTTTTTACTCCTAATTAACCTTGTTGCTTATATGCAAGAAACATATAGCACTAATCTTTTGTTATCAACCAAAGGGCATGTAAAATACCTGGGACATAAAAACATAAACATAAGATAATGTTTATTAATAAATCTTTACCTACACCACTTTTCAAAAATACTGCTACAGGTGGTAATAGCAAAGCTAAAATAATATGTATTAGTTTGTTCATAAAATATATTTCCTTGTCATCATTTGAATAAAAATTTTCCTGATCATATTGGCATACAAGTGCTTTTTTTAAGTTAAAAAATAAAGCAACTTACTTACCAGTGAGCATAGTTGTATTTAAGCGTTGTCGCCAGCTTCAAACCATTTATAAACTATCCCAGCCAATACAGCCCCTACAATAGGTGCAACCCAAAAAAGCCATAACTGAGATACTGCCCAGTCTCCCTGAAAAATTGCAACACCTGTACTTCTTGCCGGATTAACCGATGTATTTGTGACAGGAATACTAATAAGGTGAATCAATGTAAGACCAAGGCCAATAGCTAAAGGAGCAAACCCTTGTGGGGCACGTTTATCTGTAGCACCTAAGATAATGATAAGAAACATAAAAGTCATCACGATCTCACTAACTAATGCAGCAGTTAAACTATAGCCCCCTGGTGAGTGTTCCGCATAACCATTCGATGCAAAACCGGCCGTAACATCAAAACCCGCTTGTCCACTAGCAATAATGTACAACACTGCAGCTCCTGCAAGACCACCGGCAACCTGTGCAACAATGTATGGACCCAGTTCGGCAGCTGAAAATCGACCACCTGACCAAAGACCAATTGAAACAGCAGGGTTAAGATGACAACCAGAGATATGCCCAATAGCGAATGCCATTGTTAATACAGTTAAACCAAATGCTAAAGCAACGCCTAATAATCCAATACCAACATCTGGAAATGCTGCTGCAAGCACGGCACTACCACAGCCACCAAGTACTAACCAAAAAGTCCCTATAAACTCAGCACCCAATTTTTTTGTTAATGTCATTTTTATCCCTTTTTATAATTATAGAAAATAGTTTTCTGTTGTGTCTTGTTGTATATCATGTCGATGATTGAGCCATTCCTATCTACAAAATTAACTACATAGCTGTCCTACTAGTTTTTGATGCTTTAATTTCTGGCATATGACATATTTTAAGATGCCAACAGTAATGTTTTTATTTTTAGGCACTATTTTAGTGCTAGCTATATAACGGATGATAAATTCAAAAGTCACAATTTTTTATCAATTAAAAAAAACTTATACCAGTTTCATTAATTAGGTGAACAATTTTATACGTAGAAAAAATTGACAAATATAAGGCATTTATTTCAATAACTAGTTGTTCTAATTATTAAATAAATAACGATGTAGTTGGTGATTTTAGCAAGTAGAAATGATCACATAGCTAGTGAGATTGGTATGATATGAAAATTGAGAAAAATAGTTGGATAATCAAGTTTATGAAGGTCTAAAAAGTTAAGAAATATGATTTAAAACTTAAGTAAACTTAACTCAGTTTAGCTTAGGGTTTTTAGGATAAAAGCGTTCTGGTAGGCTATTAATATGTTCAAAAAAGCGAGTGTCTTTATAAGGCAGTTTCATAAAACCTGAAATGCCAATGCCGTCAATAGTTGGTAGTAGTGCCATTAATTCTGCTAAGCATTGACTAAATTCTTCAGCTTTATCGTGATTAAGTAACATCAAGTAACTGTGTATTTTTAAATGCTTGGGTAATACCTCAAAAATGATACAACCAGTGTGGTGTATCAAGTTAATACGCGCCAATACTGCCATCATTTGTTCAGGTAAATATAGATACTCATCAGGATCTTTACCATCTTCAAAATAAGAATGAAGACGGGTGACATCGTCAATATCAGCAACATCACTCACTTCAAACGGTATATATTGCTTAGGGTCGGCGATAAAAGGCTTGTTTGGATTATTACGTTCAATATGAAGGGTATTTCTAGCATTAAATAAGCAACTCTTAAACACACCAATACGAAAAATCCCTTGCGCTAAGTGAATCATATTACTCACTGCACTTTCAAAAGAGTATTTTAAGCTGGGATCAAACAAGGTTAAGTTTGAATCAACATAAACACCCTCTTTGGCCCAACGAATAGCTAAACCGCCAACAACAGGGAAATTACCTAATCGACTAAGTGCAGCAATAAAGGCTTTTTCATTATCACCCATGCCCATTAAATAGTTTTTATAATATTTTTCTAGCTGCACATCATCAATATCACTTAAGCTATCGCCATTAGCTTCTTCTCTTAAGAATGATTTACGTGAGCCATAAACAACGGTGTCAATTTCTCCCGTTTTACTCGCTGATTTTGATTTAATCCACACAGGTATAAGCACATCAGACTTAATAACCGTAGGTTTGTCTGACAACACTATTTGCTTCAAATAAGATAAGTTTTTGAAAAAATAATCGCCTGCTTCACAACGTTTTTTTTCATCATCACTCAACATAGCCGTTAGCACATTTGCTAACATCTTAGGTAAACCTAACGAATTTGGTTCGATGATTTTAGTGCCATATCGACACGATTGCCCCGATGCTATGGCATACAATGTTGCAGCTAAACCTTGCTCATCAAAACGTGGCGAAGACAAGCCACCGCTAATTTGCTCTGGCCCGATAAAGTAAACATCACCTAACCTAGCATTGCTGTGTTGTAAATCACTGCTCATTAAGTCCATGACATTATTACTGGTGCTTTGTCCTTTTACATCAAGCTGCGCAATAACAGACGATCCCCAATCAATCAATTGCACTAACCCTGTATTTTTATCAAAAACAATGTTTGAAGGCTTTATATCGCCATGCACATAGGGTTTACCTTTAGACTGGCTGTATTGATGTGTCTTTTCGTCGCGTAAATAAAGCAGAATTTCAGCTAGCTGAATGGCAATGCTAACGACTAACTCAGGGGCAAGAGGACCTTGTTGATGGGATAGTTTATCTAAATCAATGCCTTTTGCTCGCGTCATTTGTAGAATTGATTGACGTTTTATTTTCTGATAATCAATCACTTTAGGGATTTTAGGATGATTAAGTTGGCCTTGAATATCGGCTTCTTCACTCAATCTATCTTGAACATGCTGAGGTAAATTAGCACGAGAGAATTTGAAAACAACCTCTTCATCTGCAATATTTACTGCAGAAAAAACAAAGCCATAAGCACCTTTACCCAACAGCGCAATATTATGATAACCAAGAAACTTCAGTTGTTGTTGGCACAGATCAACCCACTTCTTTAGTTTTGTCGCATCTTTGTGATTTAACAGGTAAATAGATTGCTCTTCAGCAATATAGAAATGCTGGAGCTTTTTTTCTTCATTTTTTGTATTATTTTTAATTAAGATCTCGGTCACAAAAATATAGCCTACCCTGCATTATTCTCTAAAACTATCTATAAGAACTGTCTATAAAAACTATCTATAAAAACTATCTATAACAATTAGTCTATAACAACTGCCTTCAGTTCAGTATACATACTCTAGCAAGTTTTATTATCTGATATTTATACTAAAGCTCATCTTCAGATACAAAAATACGCTCAGTTTGAGCGTATTTTAATGTATAACTTACCTATGAATTATTATCTACGAGCGATGCTCTATAAATTAAAAATAAAAATAAAAATAAAACTTAAATCAATAATCTATCATTACTTAATAAAATTAACACATATGAATTAACTCATATGAATTAACATATTACTTGGTTTTTCTAAAAATGATTTCCACAAATTGCAAAAACGGGCAATACTGCCGCCATCAATAACACGATGATCACCAGACCAGCTAACTTGCATAATACTGCGTGCTTCAACTTCACCTTTATCATTGAACCTTGGTAGCACTTGTACTTTACCCAAGGCAACAATAGCCGATTCAGGCTTATTGATAATAGGTGTTGCAACAGTACCACCAATAGCACCAATATTGGAGATTGTTATAGTGCCGAATTTTAAGTCACTACTTTGCACTCTGCCACTTCGTGCATCATTAGTTAAGCGTGTAATATCAATCGCTAAATCTAAAATTGATTTAGTTTGTACTTGTTTAACATTAGGGACTAACAAACCAACTTTTGAATCTACCGCCATACCAATATTATGATCATTAAAGTAAGTTAATTCGGTACAGTCATCATTTACTTGGCTATTAATCACAGGAAACTCTTTCAGCGCTAACGAAATAGCTTTCATGAAAAATGGCATCATCGTCAATTTACTATCAGCTTCTTCCAAGACAGCCTTAACAGTAGGATCTTCTTTGAAGGCTAAACGTAACTTTATCAGCTCCGTCATGTCAATTTCTTCACAATAAGTAAAATGAGGAATAGTACTAACGGATTCAACCATGGCTTTTGCCATTAACGCTTTAACACCTCTTATTTTTTCAACGTAATTAGGCTCTACCTGTGGAGATAATGTTCGAGCAGAAGTAAAGTTATTATTGCCACCTTGTTCAAAAGCAACCACATCATCTTTGTATACACGACCTTTTTTACCCGATCCTGTCACTTCACTAATATTAATCTCTAATTCACGTGCAACACGGCGCACTGCCGGGCTAGCGATAGCCTTACCTTTACTTAATTTATGGTTATTTTCTAGAGCTGACTCAGTAATACTTTCACTTAACGCTTCATTGCTTGATTCAACAACCGGCTTAATATTATTAGCTTGAGCCGGTTGTTGAATCAACGTTTCATCTGATTGTAAATCATCAGGCTTCATAGAATAAAGCGGTGCGTGAACCTTCGCTATTTCACCTTGTTTATAGAATAACTTTTCTATTACGCCGGAATACATTGCAGGTATTTGTACTAATGCTTTATCTGTCATTACATCCGCAATAGGTTGATCTTCAGCTACTTGATCACCCTCTTCAACAAGCCATTCAACAAGCTCACATTCAACAATTCCTTCACCTATATCAGGTAAAATAAAATCAATACTCATATTCTTTTCCTATTTTCTTAATCAGAAATTATTTCGTAAATTAATAGTTTACGCTGCGTTTAATGGCTTCATAAATTTTCAGATGATCGGCAACGTACTCTTTTTCAAGTGCTAATGGATAAGGTGTATCTAATCCACACACTCGCTCTACAGGCGACTCCAAATGTAAAAAACATTCTTGTTGAATAGTTGCTGTTATTTCACTAGCAAAGCCTGCCGTTAATGGCGCTTCTTGGGTAACCAGCAAACGACCTGTTTTAATAACAGAATTGGCAATTGTTTCCACATCCCAAGGTAAGATGCTACGTAAATCAATTACTTCACAAGAAATTCCATCATTAGCAGCTAAATCAGCCGCTTTTTGTAAAATTTCCATTTGAGCGCCCCAAGCAAGTAAGGTGATGTCACTCCCTGTTTGTACTATTTCAGCTTTGCCTATTGGTAATTGATAATCTTCTGTTGGTACTTCCCCCACCGAGGCACGATAAAGACGTTTAGGCTCAAAAAATAAAACAGGATTATCATCACGTATCGAGGCTAATAGTAGACCTTTAGCTTGATAAGGATTACGAGGTATAACAATTTTTAGCCCAGGCGTATGCGCAAAATAAGCTTCAGGTGATTGGCTATGATATAATCCACCAGCGATTCCACCTCCATAAGGTGAGCGAATGGTTAGTTTACCTACATCAAATTCATTACCACTTCTATAACGAAATTTAGCTGCTTCATTCACTATTTGATCAAACGCTGGAAAAATATAATCAGCAAATTGAATTTCAGCTATCGGACGTGATCCTTGAGCTGCTAACCCATTAGCAAAACCGATAATACCTTGCTCAACTAACGGCGTATTAAAACAACGCGTTTTGCCATATTTATCTTGTAAACCAGAAGTCGCTCGAAATACACCACCAAAATGGCCGACATCTTCACCAAAACATAATGTGCTTTCATCTTCGTCCATCGCAATATCAAGGGCATTATTAATCGCGTGTAACATATTCATTTGTGCCATAACTAAAATTTCCCTGCAGTAAATGGATAGGCTTCTGGGTATTTATTTATATGTGTTTTAACTTGCTCTAACTGCGCTTTTAACTGCGTTGATGGCACATCGTAAACATCTGTAATTAGGGTATCGATATGAGGTTTTTCTATTTTTTCAGCGACCTTCACTGCGGCTAATACTTTTTCTCTTAGTTTTTCATACAGTGCTGTTTCTTTTGCTTCGTCCCACCAATTTTGTGCTAGCATCCAATTTTTCATACGCAAAATAGGATCATTAGCCTGCCATTTTTGTTCTTCTTCGCGAGTACGATAACCGGAAGGATCATCAGAAGTAGAATGAGCACCTAAGCGATATGACATGGCTTCAATTAACACTGGCGCATTTTCTTTTAACGCATACGCTCGCGCGATTTGGGTCGCTTTAACTACAGCTAAAATATCATTACCATCAACACGTAGTGTTTTAATACCATAACCAACACCGCGAGAAGCGATACCGTTACCTTTAAATTGTTCATCTGATGGTGTTGAGATTGCGTAACCATTATTACGACAGAAAAATATAACAGGTGCTCCATGTACTGCAGCCATATTTAAACCTGCATGAAAATCACCTTCTGATGCTGCACCTTCGCCAAAATAACATAGCGTTACTGCATCTAAGCCTTGCAGCTTTTGTCCATATGCATAACCTGTTGCCTGTGGAATTTGAGTGCCTAAAGGAGAAGAAATAGTCATATAGTTCAATTCTTTTGAACCATAATGAATGGGCATTTGACGGCCTTTACCTAAATCTTTATCGTTAGAAAACATTTGATTCATAAAGTTTTCAAGACTAAAACCACGAAACATTAATGCGCCTTGCTCACGGTATTGGCTCATAATCATATCTTGTGGCTTCAAACCTGCAGCACCACCAATACTTGCAGCTTCTTCACCTAACGCCGCCATATAAAAGCTTAAACGACCTTGGCGCTGTGATGCCACCATACGTTCATCTAAGACTCGATGAAAAGCAAAGGTTTTATATACTTTGACAGCTAATGCTTCATCCATATCTGGCATATCACTGCCTTCATAAACAGTGCCGTCTTGTTGTAAAATTTTTAATTCAGGAATTTCAACACTTGTACCGTCGATAAAGGTAGGTTTGTGTACTACCGGTCCCTCATTATAAAGTTCATTGCTCATAACATTCTCTTATTGTGTTGTGCTTTTTTTAATCATAATTTAACAAGCATTTATTAAACGATAATTAAAAATAATTTATATTTTTTTATTTGCACATTTTATTTATCGCTATAGAAGTATAGTCAATAATGTTTGACTTTCGAACAAAACTTTACCTTTACGTAAACTGATTAACAAGATTCTATGGTAATGAGGTTGGTCTATTTTTGTAAGAAGTGAGCAAAAATGTTTACAGTAGGAAGGGAGTTGTAATTATTTGTCAATAAAATGAGCCACTTTAATAAAAGCAGCTCATGTTTAATATGTTTCAAAGTCAGTATGGCTTGTGATACATACTTGTATTTTCGACTTTAACAGGAAGATAAAGACGTTTGCAATTATAGGATCGTTTATTAAAAAGGAGCAGGGTATTTTTTTAAAATATTATTAATTTCAATTAGTAACAGCTCAGGTAATTCAGTGCTAAATGCGGCTATATTGTCTTCTAACTGTTGCAAGGTTGTTGCACCGATAATAGTAGAAGTAACGCCTCTAATTTGATCGCACCAAGCCAAGGCTAATTCTGCCGGAGTTATATCAAACTTATTCGCTAAATTAACATACGCTTGAGCAGCAGCATTGCTATTTTCTGTATCTCTAAATAAGCCATTTCTTTGCATATAAGTCCATCTACTGCCCTCTGGACGAGCTCCATTTAGATATTTACCCGTTAATATCCCTGTCGCTAACGGCGACCAAGGTAAGTAAGCAATGTTTTCACGAACACAGCTTTCAATTAAATAAGGCCAGTCTTTTGTATGTAATAAGTTGAACTCATTTTGAATTGACACCATACGTGGTAGATCATGTTTTTCACTTAAACGTAAATATTGGCTTATTCCCCAAGGTGTATCGTCTGACAGACCGCAATACCGGATTTTTCCTGCTTTAACGCTATCCGTTAACCCTTGCAATATATCTAACATTTTCTCGGTTTCTTCAGCAGTATCTTCTGCTAGGAAACCACCGCTATTTGGCCAATGTTTACCAAAATGCGGCGAAGTACGGTTAGGCCAATGTAACTGGTATAAATCAATATAATCGGTTTGTAAGCGCGCTAACGAAGTATCAATCGCTTCAATAACTGTTTTACCTGAAATTTGGCTTCCTTCACGTATATATGAAAAACCTGGTCCAGCTATTTTTGATGCAAGTACAATATCTTTACGTTTAGTTGGATTAGCTGCTAACCAGTTGCCAATAATCGCTTCTGTTTTACCATAGGTTTGCTCTGATGGCGGCACTGCATACATTTCCGCGGTATCAATAAAGTTAACATTCTTCGCTAATGCATAGTCAATTTGAGCATTAGCATCTTGCTGATTATTTTGTACTCCCCAAGTCATACTACCTAAACAAACGCGAGAAACATTTAACGAACTACTGCCTAACGGAACATACTTCATAAATTTTTTATAACCTGATAATAAGTGTATATAAAAACTAACAAAACAATTCTAAATTACATATAACGTTGCAACATTTAATAAACTATTTTGATCGTTTCTTTGATAAAAGTATATTCGCATAATGGGATAGATAATACAGCTTTAAATGTTATTATTAATAAGATATTCACAATAGATAGTCGTTGAGAATAGAAGCTAGCATGTACTTTTATTTCTTTTGGTTAGTACTATTTAATTAACGTTACTTCTACTATAAAAAGGTATTTCTTACATGAAAAAAATTGTTTTTATAAGTCGGTTAGACAATAAGGCCCAATTACAATGGTTATCATGTTTAAGCCAGCAATTACCTGAGGAAACCATTCTACTGCCTGAACACATGAGTGAGGATGAATTTCAATATGTTGATATTGCCATTGTTGCAAATCCTGATCCAAGTGTTATTGCTAAGTTTCCAAATTTAATTTGGATACAAAGTCTATGGGCTGGTGTAGAAAAGTTAATGAGTGAAAAATCCCTTCAATACATTAAAATTGTAAGATTAATTGATCCTGAATTGGCAAAAACTATGGCAGAAGCGGTTGTTGCCTGGACCTTATATTTACATAGAAACATGCCGGAATATGCTCTACAGCAACGTAATAAACAATGGCAACAATTACCTTACATAGCAGCTAAAGATATACGTGTTGGTGTATTAGGAGCAGGTAATTTAGGGTTAACGTCTTTAAAAAGCCTACAACAATTACAATACCCAGTAAGTTGTTGGAGCCGAACACCAAAACAGCTTGAAGGAATAAAGAGTTATTCCGGTAATAGTGGTTTACAGTCTATTGTTAAAAATAGTGATATTTTGATCAGTTTATTACCACTTACCGCTGAAACACATCACTTACTAAACGCACCTTTATTAACGTTACTTCCTTGGGGAGCCAAAATAATAAACTTCTCTCGCGGTGCTATTATCGACACTAAGGCAATGCTTGAGTTATTAGAAAGTAGACATATTTCACATGCCGTGCTTGATGTATTTGAACATGAGCCATTACCTGTCACAGATCCTATATGGAGCAATCCAAATATAACCGTGCTTCCGCATATTTCAGCGCCAACAGATATGAGTTCATCAATAAAAGTTGCGGCTGACAATATAAAGAATTATCGTGAATTTTTGATCATTCCAGAGACGGTAAATACTCAATTAGGCTATTAAGCGGTCAGCCTAAGCTAATCAAGATAAAGTAACGAATATATATTTAGCTTGAATATACTTAACCTGAGTATATTTAACCTGAATATACTTGAATCTGAGTATACGCATATAACTAAGAAGTGAGTACACAGCAATAAAAAATGAGACCTTAGCCTCATTTTTTATTAGTTATTCTATGCTTATTTTTATGTTAACTTTTATTAAAACAAGCATTTATTCTGGATTAACAACCACAGGAATTACCGTTAACAAAGCACGTTGGCCAATAGCAACATTAGTATTTGGGAAAATAATTGCTTCCCCCTGCTTCTTAGTTTTTATTGCTTTATCGCCATCAGTGGCAATAACAGTACCAATAGGAAAATCAGTAAAGTTTTCAACATCATCAGCAAAGTGCAGTTTAAAGTTCTCATATTGTCGATCAATAATTTGATCAATTTCAAAAAAACTAAAATCATCGTCATTATACTCAGGTAACGTTAACGATTTTTCTGAAATGAGTGCCGACAAACTCGCTTTCACCTTTAAGAATTTTGTCATGTCGTTTTCGCCAAAAGGCATCACTTTACCTAATTCAACAGTAAAAGCATGCGCATCAAATTCATTCGACGAAAAGTAACTAAACGTTGTAGTAGGTGAATTAGAAAACAAAATAGTATTGATGCCACAAGCAAGCATAAATTGCAGCTGAGCTTTCACCCAAGGTTTATTTTGTCTAAACGGATATACAGCAAACTTATCATTTTTAGAGCCACGAATAGCAGTATGTAAGTCGTAATGAAAACGTTCAATTGCTTTACTAGTAGTTAAGCTAGCTTGTTCAGAGCCAGCAATAAAAAAATCTCGAACCGTGTTTTCTAATAATAAAGCACGATGACGTTCTTTGTTTATTAAACCTGCCCCCTGCCCTTGGTCAATAGAATGTCCGTTAGAAAAGAGGCGATTTAAATTTTCTTCAACAAAACGTTTACTAATATTAATAGACGCCGGATTACCAAAAATAAATAAGGTTCTATGCTCTAAATGTAATTCACCTAAGATAACTTGCTTAATAAGTTCATTACAAATTTCAATTGGTGCGGTTTCATTCCCGTGAACAGCGCTTGATAAAACAATATCTTTGCTTGAACTATGGCTTAATGGCTCAAAAACCAAAATTCCTGTATCAAGTACTGAGACCTTTGTTTTCGCTGAGCTGTGACGACAAACAACCTCAAAATTAACAGCAGCCATTGAAAATTCATGGCTGCGAGTGAGGTGTAAAAAATCACCACTTGTTAATAATGCTTTCTTTAATTCCTCTGCCGACAATTGTGCTTGCGGGTATGCCATGGTTAACCTTTTATGATTTTTTGTATTTTACACCGAAAGAAAATTGAATTTGTAACAATGATCACAAACCTGCAGCTTTAAAAGCAGCACTTACAATGTCTTGTGCTTCTTTAATAATTGTTTGCAAGTGTGCTTCATCAATAAAGCTTTCAGCATATATTTTATAGATTTCTTCGGTACCCGACGGACGAGCAGCAAACCAGCCATTTTCGGTAACTACTTTAATACCACCAATAGCAGCATTATTGCCTGGCGCATGTGAAAGAATTTCAGTTATTTTCTCACCGGCTAATACGTCTGCCGTAATATCACTACTTGATAATGCCGTTAGCACTTTCTTTTGTTCAAAAGTAGCGACTGCTTCAACTCTACCATAACAAGGCTCGCCTAGCTCTTTAGCTAACGCAAGATAATGCTGATAAGGGTCTTTCCCTGTTACCGCTAAAATCTCTGCCGCTAACAAGGCCATAATAAAACCGTCTTTATCGGTAGTCCATGTACTGCCGTCACGGGCTAGAAATGTTGCCCCGGCACTTTCTTCACCACCAAAGGCATAGCTTGAATCGTGTAAACCATCAACGAACCATTTAAAGCCAACAGGTACTTCTGATAAAGGACGCGCTATTTTTTTAGCAACACGGTTTATTAACGAGCTTGAAACTAACGTTTTACCTATTTTACAATCTGCTGGCCAATCTCTGTGAGTCATTAAATAATTAATCGCGACCGCTAAATAATGGTTAGGATTCATTAAACCACCAGACTTAGTCACTATACCGTGTCGGTCAAAGTCAGGGTCATTACCAACACTAATGTCGAAATCATCTTTCATGGCAATTAAACCAGCCATCGCATAAGGCGACGAACAATCCATACGAATTTTGCCGTCTTTATCTAAAGGCATAAACGCAAAGCTTGCATCAACTACCGGGTTAACTACTTCAATATTAAGACCGTATTTTTGGGCAATAACTGGCCAATAAGCAATACCTGAGCCACCTAAAGGATCAACACCTATACGAACACCTGCTTTTGCAATGGCCGTCATATCAATAACTTGATCAAGTTGACTTACATAATGTTCAATAAAGTCTTGCTGATCTAGCAATGGCGATTGTATAGCATCAGCGAAAGGTATTTGTTTAACATCAACCAAACCCGCTTTAATTAACGCATTTGCTCTTTGTTCTATCTGTTTCGTTATTTCACCTTCTGCAGGACCACCATGAGGTGGGTTATATTTAATGCCACCATCTGTAGGAGGATTATGTGAAGGCGTTATAATTAAACCATCAGCTAAATCACTTTGGTTCTCAATCTTATTATGACTAATAATTAAACGTGAGATAACAGGGGTCGGTGTAAAACCACCACCAGACAGTGAATCATTTTGAATAACAACATTAACGCCATTGGCAATAAGTACAGCGATAGTGCTAGCAAAAGCCGGCTCTGACAAAGCGTGGGTGTCTTTACCTAAAAAAAGCGGCCCGGTAATTTTTTGTTCATGACGATATTCAACCACCGCTTGACATATTGCAAGAATATGAGCTTCATTAAAACTAATTTTAGCAGACGAACCTCTATGTCCCGAAGTACCAAAACTGACTCGCTGAGCAGTAATCGCTACATCAGGTACTTTTAAAAAATAGTCGCTAACTAACTGACCAATATTAATTCTATCTTCAGGGCGAGCGGGCTTACCTGCGTGTGGATGAACTGACATATTATTCCTTTTGTTAATCGGCTTATGATTTATATTAATCTACTTGTATGTGCTCTATTTGAATTAGCGTATGCATAACTTAAGACGTTACTTTAGACGTTAAAGTAATTCTCTAATTTTTTCTACGTCTACATTATTATAACCAAGAGATGTTGCAGCTTTCGTTAGCATCATTTTTTTACGCGTTGTATTTGAATTGGTTAATACCCAAAATGGACTGTCAGGTATTTGCTTTGGTTTAGTACTGCTGCCACTAGCGGCTAATTCCGCTTCTGAATTAGCAAAATACAAACGATCGCGACCACAAATTTCTGTTACAACCCTAAAGCGGTTTGGATGAGCTCGATAGAGTGCAGCTAAAATAAGTAAAAATCGTCCAACAGCGCCTCGCTGCATTGCAAGTTCTTCTTTATTAATAAAGTTAAAAACACTTTCAGAGTTATTATCAAGCGCTTCAATATCACTTGTTTCACCAGTATCAGATTCATTATCAACCAGATTATCTGATAAAGGCTTCTCTATAATGTCTTTGTCTGCACTTTCTTCTAACAAAACTGTTTGCTGAGTTGTCTCATTAAGCTTAAGTAAACGACGCAAAATACTTGAAGCATTCTCACCAATAAACTGTGTATTGGCAACAATGTGAAGATATAGGTCATCGTCTATTTCAATATTTTTCATTTATCATTAACTTCTATAATTTTTTAATTGCCCCAAGATTATACCAATTAAATTAATTAAGGGTACTGAATTCAACGAGAAAAACACACAGAAATAAGATAGTTACTTGGTATAAAATAAAAATTATTTTATATTTCATGATAAAATTGTCATAAATTAAACGTTAACGGCCTAAAAATAAAATGACATCACAGAACTTGTCACCACTAAATGATCTGCACTTAAATTACCAACAGCTTGGCCAAGGTGAAAATATTGTACTGATTCATGGTTTATTTGGCAGCTTAGAAAACTTAAACATGGTTGCTAAGAGTTTAAGCCAACACTATTGTGTCACTAGTATTGATGTGAGGAATCACGGTAATTCATTTCACCGCGAAGGTATGTGTTACAAAGATCTTGCGCAAGATGTTATAAGCCTACTAGATGATTTATCCATTGAATCTTGCCATATTTTAGGCCATTCAATGGGGGGGAAAATTGCAATGCAGGTTGCGCTATCATTCTCTAAAAGAGTGAAAAAACTTATCGTAGCAGATATTGCTCCTGTTAAATATCCAGCTCACCATCTAACTATTATTCAAGGTTTACAAGCGATAGATTTAGTTAACATAAAAAAACGTAAAGATGCTGATGATCAATTAGCTATATATGTAGAAAATGTAGGCGTAAGACAGTTTTTACTTCGTAATCTATCTCTCAATGCACAAGGCCAATTTGCTTTTAAGTGTAACCTAACTAATATTGAGCAAGGATATCAGGAAATAATGCAAGGCATTGAGATTAATGTAAATAATAATGAAAAACCCTTTGTTGGAGAAACGTTATTTATTAAAGGTGGAAGTTCTGATTATATTTTACCCGCACATCAAAGCATTATTAATACTATTTTTCCTAATGCGAAAGCCAAAATAATACAAGGGGCTGGTCATTGGTTACATGCTGAAAAAACAGTTGCCTTTAATAAATTAGTATTAGATTTCTTAAATTAGTAAACCTTAAACAATACTCTTTGGACAAGTTAAACAATTTTTCTTACAAAAAAGCTTGAAATTGTGCCCTAATATCAATGAAAATAAATGAGTTTATGTCAACTCTATGCTATAGTTCCGCCAATTTTTATGCTTACTATACTAACTGATTAAAATGCTAGCTGAACATTTCGAACTAATAGAAACTATCGGTCTTAATTTATTTTTTCTTTTCATTTTTGGTTTTATTGGTTTGTCCATCCATGATGTGATGAATAAAAATGACGTACCCAAATTAGGCAGATTAGTTGTTTATTTTGTATTATTTTTAGGCTGCGCTGGTTTTATTGCCAAAGGTATTATTCAATTCATCTGGGAAAGTCAGGGAGTTGGCTAGTGGCAAAAGAGTTAACAGACTTAACCACCATTGATTTATTTAGTGATGAAAAACGTCCTGGGCGACCTAAAACTAGTCCACACCCACGTAATGTTCAAATAAGAATAAATAAACGAAACCAGGTTAAGCGAGACAAAAATAACGGCTTAAAAAGGGTTGAATTTAAAATTCACCACAGCTTATTTGAGCAATTAGAAGAATTAGCTAAAAGTAAAAATATTAATCGCAGTGAATTAATCGAAACACTCTTGATTAGATCATTAGCAAAAGAAAACAATTAAATTAATACTAAATTGAAGTTATAAGGTAAATTTCCATGGCAATCGTAGGTTTATTTTTTGGTAGTGATACTGGTAATACTGAAGCAATAAGTAAAATGATCCAGAAGAAACTAGGCAAAAAAATGATCGATGTTAAAGACATCGCTAAAAGTACAAAAGAAGAGATAGCTGAATTTGATTTAATCATTTTAGGTATTCCAACCTGGTATTATGGTGAAAACCAATGTGATTGGGATGATTTTTTACCTGAACTAGAAGAAGTTGATTTTACTGATAAACTGGTTGCGATATTTGGTTTAGGTGATCAAGAAGACTATGCTGAATACTTTTGTGATGCAATGGAGCCATTACGTGACATTGTAGAAAGTAAAGGCGCTATCGTTGTAGGTAACTGGCCAACTGAAGGTTATGAGTTTGAAGCATCTAAAGCTTTAATCGATGAAAATACATTTATCGGTTTATGCATTGATGAAGACAGACAGTCAGAGTTAACTGAAGAACGTGTTAATAAATGGGTAAACCAACTAAATGATGAGATGTGTTTATCTGAGCTATCTTAGTTATTACCTAGTACAGAGATAAATCTAGTCTATTCTCCTTAATAAAATATAAAAAGCTCATTTCTTGTGCTTTTTATATTTTAAAACGAAAAAAACAACATTAAACCAAACTATCACTTTCACCAAGCTTGATAACAACCTATACTTTCACTTTTATCATTATATATAGAGAAATTAATTCCATGGCAGATCAAAATGAAGAACTAAAAAGAGCTGGATTAAAAATTACCCTGCCGCGTATTAAAATTCTTACTATTCTACAAAATCCAAAAAATCAGCATATTAGTGCTGAAGATGTTTACAAACTATTACTTGAACAACAAGAAGAGATTGGCTTAGCAACAGTGTATCGTGTATTGAACCAATTCGATGATGCAGGAATTGTTAGCCGCCATCATTTCGAAGGTGGTAAATCTGTTTTTGAATTGTCACATAAAAAACATCATGATCACTTAGTTTGTTTAAAATGCGGTAAAGTAGTTGAATTTGAAGATGATGTCATAGAGCAAAGACAAAAAGATATTGCGGAGTCTCATAAAATCACATTAACTAATCATAGTTTATATCTATATGGCGAATGTGAAGATCAAGATGCGTGTGAAACCTATAGAAAAGAAAATCTTTAATAAACGTTATTAAAGTATTGATACTAAGTAATTATTTAGTATCAATATAGTGTTCCTAACTAGAGTTAAAGGTAACTGTTAGTTACATTAAGTAATTAAGGGGCAAAAAAATTATTTTTTGTTCCTTGTTAATTAACTTATTATCGCGTGCTATAACAACTATATCGCTTCAAATCTTTAGTACTTTAGGTCGTATAAAAAAACTAATAATAGAACCAAAAAGATCATCATATAATGATTCTATTTCCTCTTTACTAATACTTCCCTCGCGTATTA
The DNA here is from genome assembly GCF_009832865.1 of Colwellia sp. 20A7. Taxonomy (NCBI): domain Bacteria; kingdom Pseudomonadati; phylum Pseudomonadota; class Gammaproteobacteria; order Alteromonadales; family Colwelliaceae; genus Colwellia; species Colwellia sp. 20A7. The sequence continues at coordinate 3,158,224 of NZ_CP047130.1, forward strand.
ACATCTCATACTTTTGATCAGGCTCTTTCACCATATACCCAGTAGAAATAAACCCGTTCTTTTCATAAAATGCTTTGCGCTTCACTCGCTGTTCATAGTTTGTTGCTTTTTTATCAAGTTCTTCAATATTTAATATTATTCTTTTCCCAATATGTCTATCTTTTAATGATGCCATCACCTTACTTCCATACCCTTGAGAGCGTGATGATTCTGATATAGCCAAAAACTGTACAAAAACAATGTCCTTATACTCAGCAGAATAAATAAGCCCAATCCACTCATCATTTTCATAGAGTACATTAAAACCTTCCTTACCATTTCTAAGTTTATAACGAAGTAAAAATGTTGGTATGCGCTTAGCACCAGGGAACGCCTCTTTATAAAGTTCTATAACCTCAGTGTAATTAGCATCATGCTTATTAAGTGCTTTAAAATTTATATTCATATATTGTACTCATAATAATGCTGTAGAACTTATCTTTTAGAAACTTATCTTTTAGGAAATTGACCTGGTCAAGTAAATTCAGACACCCTAGTTAAGCTACTTTTTCTAACTCATTAATTTTCAATTCAAAATCATTAGGGCTTTGATACCCTAAGTAAGAGTGTAGTCGGTTACTGTTGTACCACATGGTTATGTAATTCATTATATCTTGTTGAGCTTCATAGCGTGTTTCATAATTTTTCCAGTGAACACGCTCTTGCTTTAGGCTGCCAAAGAAGCTTTCGGCAACGGCATTATCCCAACAGCAACCCTTTTTACTCATACTACCAATAAAGCCATTGTTATTGAGTAATTGTCTATACTGGTGACTTGCGTATTGAACACCTTGATCGGAATGAACAATAAGTCCTTTCTCAGGGCTTCTTTGCCAAATAGCCATTGTTAGTGCATCACAGACAAGTTGAGCTTTCATTCTTGAATCCATGCTCCAACCAACAACTTTACGAGAGTACAAGTCAATAACAACGGCTAAATAGAGCCAACCTTCTGCTGTCCAAATGTAAGTAATATCACCGACAAATGCTTGATTTGCTTGCTCTGTGGTAAAGTTTTGTTCAAGTTCATTTTTATAAAGTGGCTTATTGTGAGCACTATTAGTAGTGACTTTATATTTCTTTTTATAGCGAACCCAAACATTTGCCTCTTTCATTAATTTGGCTACTTTCCATCGACTGATAGGAAAACTCAAAGCATTCAGTACCGCTTTAATACGCCTTTCGCCATAAGTATTGTCACTGAATTTGGCAATATCCTTTACTAACTCAATCATTTCTTGATGTGTTGCATCATTTGTTTTATTTGTATTACGTTTCTGATAACTATAATAATTATTAGTTTTCACACCCAATACGCGGCACATTAATACCACTGACCAGATCTTCTTATGATGGGTAATAAACGAATATTTTACTTCGTTTCTTTTGCAAAGAAGACCGTCGCTTTTTTTAATATATCGCGCTCCATTTCTAGGCGTTTGACTTGCGCTTTTAATTGACGATTTTCTTCTTGATCGGGTGTCAGTTTTCCATTACCTCGAAAATCTTGACCATCTTCATTTTCAGCTTCTTTGATCCAGCGGCCGAGCATTTGATTTCCAATCCCTAGATTCCTGCTAGCTTCAGAAATACTAATGTTTTGATCTCTGACTAAAGAGATAGCATCAAGTTTAAATTCCTTGGAATATTTTTTACGTGTTGTCATTTTCATTCTCCGGTTAAGTTCATTATTCCTTAACTGGGGTAGTCGAATCAATTAAACCACGTCAAATTATACCTTAAGAACGAGTTGATAAAATCCTGAAAAATACATTATGTGAAACCTGAATCAATATCTCACGATAAACTAACTTTTGCATGCTCTACTAATACAAATATCCTCAGTTATTCTTAATTTAGAGTCAATAAGACAATACTGAAGCCTGCTAAGACACCAAGAATAACCAGTGAAAATATTAAACAGAGTCACCAAAAACCAACAGTTATTTCCCCCTGATTAAGCGCTTAACGGCAGGCTTATTATAGATTTTAATTTCTGGGGGTTACATATAGAGTTAAGGGGATTTGAAATAAGTTACGTTGAGCAACTATAAAAAGGCATAGTCGCCCTTTTATAGTCAATACGAGAAGACTAACCAGTAAGGTTAACTTAAGCTTTCTTTAAATAGGCTGAAACAAGTACTATGCGCGTACCATTTACTTTGCCTTCAATATGTTCTGGATTATCTGTTAACGTGATACCACGTACTAGAGTACCTTGTTTTGCCGTAAAGTTGGCGCCTTTAACTTTTAAGTCTTTGATCAAAGTAACATCATCACCGTCATTTAACTCAGCACCATTGCTATCACGTGTCGGACCTTCACGTTGCTCCGCTGCAATACCTTGTTCTGCCCAAGTTTTTACATCATCTTCCATATAAATCATGTCTAATGCATCTTGCGCCCAACTTTCAGCTGATAACTTATGCAACATACGATAAGATATTACTTGTACAGCAGGCTCTTGGTTCCACATGCTGTCATTTAAACAACGCCAGTGATTCATATCTAATTCAGCTTCACCGTCAATTTGCTTTTGACAAGTATCGCAAATATAAACACATTGTTGTGCGCTTAAATCACTCGTTGGTGGTACAGGGTATACCGAAAGATTGTTTGTTGATGTACAAAGTTCACAGCTATTATTACTACGTTGTTTTAATGCATTTTCGCTAGGCATAATGGTTCCTAATATTAACCTTAATGATATAAGATAAACTTAATTTTCAGTAACATAATTATACATTATTTTTTTATATCTTTTGTAAGAAAATCTATACTCACGGGGTAATTAAATATTACCGCTAATGATAGACAAAGCTTCTCTTCAATGTTAAAAACTCGGCAATAGAAATATAATAAGGCGCAAGCATGACAACCCATTCCACTATAGAAAAAAAATCAGCTTTTACCAAACTAAACGCATTAGGTTTAGTACCTCAAATAATAGTAGCTATTATATTAGGTATAACACTTGCTGTACTAGCACCAGAAGTAGCAATTTCCTTTTCAATTCTTGGTAGCTTATTTGTTAATGCACTTAAAGCAGTAGCGCCAATTTTAGTATTAGTACTGGTAGCCTCAAGTATTGCTAATCAAAAAATAAACAGTGATGCTAAATTAAAGCCAATTGTCGGTTTATATCTACTCGGTACTCTTTGTGCCGCTTTTGTTGCAGTAGTACTAAGCTTTATATTTCCTACCACTTTAACTTTAGATATAGCGAGCGCGAGTGCTAACCCACCACAGGGCTTAGGTGAAGTATTATCAACCTTAGCTTTTAAAGTGGTAGAAAATCCAATTAGCGCCATTGTGAATGGAAATTTTATTGCTTTATTAGCCTGGGGACTTGGCTTAGGATTCTCACTTAAACAGGCGAATGAACAAACAAAAACAATGGTGCATGATTTCAGTGAAGCAATATCAAGCATTGTGCGCATTGTTATTCGTTTTGCTCCTATCGGTATTTTTGGCTTGGTTGCTAATACAATTGCTACCACCGGATTTTCAGCACTTGCTGAATATAGCCACCTCGTTGTAATTTTACTTGCTGCAATGTTGATTATTGCCTTAGTGGTGAATCCATTAATTGTATTTATTATTATGGGGAAAAACCCATATCCATTAATATTTACTTGTCTTCGTGAATCTGGCATCACCGCATTTTTTACTCGCAGCTCTGCTGCAAATATTCCGGTAAATATGGCGTTGTGTAAAAAGTTAGATTTACACGAAGATACTTATTCTGTATCAATCCCTTTAGGCGCAACCATCAATATGGCAGGTGCAGCCATAACTATTACAGTATTAACCTTAGCTGCAGCTAATAGCTTAAATATTGATGTAGATTTTGGCACGGCTATCTTATTATCAATAGTGGCTTCTATTTCAGCCTGCGGTGCATCAGGTGTTGCTGGTGGCTCATTATTACTAATACCATTAGCCTGTAATTTATTTGGTATTAATAATGACATTGCTATGCAAGTTGTTGCGATTGGCTTTATTATTGGTGTTATTCAAGATTCAGCTGAAACAGCGCTTAATAGCTCTACTGATGTGGTATTTTCTGCGGCCGCTTCTCACAACATCACAAAATAGAGTCTGTGTTTTTATACTGGGATTCTGACGGTATAAGAATTATCTAACGGAGTTACTGTAGTATGTTTAAATTGTCTTTGAACATACTTCTGGTTTTTAATGATGTCTAACTTAACTAATCCAAGCAATTGTTAAGTTAGACTTGTCTTCTTGAAACTCAGTATCATTTGGTGTTAATGCCTTAGGAACATAGTTCTGACAAACAAAATAACCAATCGCGACAACTAATACATCATCATAATATAAAAAAGGGATCCTTTTCCGTTGCCAAACTGGAATATCTAACTCTTGAAGTATTTTTTTTACACTGCGCGAATGGTTTCTATAATCAGGTAAGCAATTAGGATTATTATGGTTAAAGCGAACTGTCACTTTTTGTCCATTTTTTGGCATAATAATTCGTTGTGATCCTTGAGTAGCATCTTCAAAAGTTGTTTTAAAAAAATGTAATTTACCTAAATTATCGGGTAGGAAAACTTCTGTTTTAGAATCGTTAAAAACTATATCAGTATGCCAATCGCTAATATCCGTAAAATCAGCGGTTAAATATAAAATTCCTTTATAACGACGAATCACATTATCCCCAACTTTCACTACAGGGTTTTTATCTGTTTCTGCATTAAGCTGTTGATATAACTGAGCTAGCTGTTCAGTACTTGGCATTAAACATTTATTTTGAGCTAAAAAATAACGAATTAAGTTATTAAAGCGTTTTTGAGATAATAGCGTTAACGACGCAACAATTAAGCTTTTACTATCATTTAGAGAAACGCTAAGATCATCCGCCGCTAATTCATCAAGTAATAATTGCCCTTCTCGACAATGCTCACTACTTCGGTTAATGGTACTCGTAATACTAGGCCAACGCTTCGTTAAAAGTGGCATAATATCATTGCGAATAAAATTTCGATCAAAACGAGTATCTGCATTTGACTCGTCTTCAACCCAGATTAAATCATTAATATTCGCATAATCGACAATGTCGGCTCGAGATATTGATAACAATGGGCGTAATAATAAATCTTTCCCCTGTTTACTCTCCCTGCCCATAGCAGATAATCCTTTTAAACCAGAGCCACGTTTAAGGGCAAGTAAAAAGGTTTCTGCTTGATCGTCACTATGGTGACCGGTAATGATCAATGAAGGTACTTGATAAATGGAACGTAAAGCTTGATACCTTGCATCACGCGCTAAAGATTCTAACGATTTTTGTGCTTGTGACTGCACATTAACCTGACATATTTTTAATGGTAAATTAAGTGATAAACACGATTGTTCAGCAAAAGCTTGCCAAGATAATGCATTGTCGCTTAAACCATGGTTAACATGACATACCATTACGGGATTAGAGATAGATTGTGCTGAAGATGATGTTTTTGTTAACGATGCTATTGCATGTAATAAAACTTGCGAGTCAACGCCACCACTGTAAGCAATTACCAATGGCATTTCTGGGTGTTTACTGATGGTATTTAACAGTGCGGACTCTATCGGATGCATAGTTAATCTAAACTTGTCTTAATAAAGATGTTTTAAACTCATTAAACATTATAAAACCAAATAGAGGCTCGCTAAAATCACAAATTAATAGAGGGATAAATAGTGACAAAAGCATAGCTGTAGATGACGTGTTTCAAATATATAAACATGTCATCCACAACTTATTTTATTAACAATAAATGTTAGCAGTAACCAAATGACATTAACTTGTCATATCGACTTTCAACTAGCTGATCTTTATCTAACAGATCTAATTCAGCTAGGTTGCTTTTCAATGATTCTTTTAGCATTGCTGCCATATAATCCATGTCGCGATGCGCGCCACCTAATGGCTCTTCCACGATATTATCAATTAATCCTAATTCTTTAATACGTTGGGCGGTAATACCCATAGCTTCTGCTGCTGTTGATGCTTTAGCTGCAGTTTTCCAAAGAATAGATGCACAACCTTCTGGTGAAATTACAGCATAAGTCGAATATTGCAACATATTAACTCTATCACCAACACCAATAGCTAACGCGCCACCAGAGCCACCTTCACCGATAACAGTACAAATAATTGGAACAGATAAACGCGCCATTACTTTTAAGTTAGTCGCAATTGCTTCACTTTGACCGCGCTCTTCTGCACCAATGCCAGGATAAGCACCGGGAGTATCAATAAAAGTAATAATTGGCATATTGAAACGTTCTGCCATTTTCATTAAACGTAATGCTTTTCTATATCCTTCAGGACGAGGCATACCAAAGTTACGCTTAACTTTTTCGGTTGTTGAACGACCTTTTTGATGACCAATAATCATCACAGCTCTGCCATCTAAACGCGCAGTACCACCAACAATGGCACTATCATCAGCATAAGCTCTATCGCCAGCTAATTCATCAAACTCAGTAAATACACGTGGTAAATAGTCTAACGTATAAGGACGTTGTGGATGACGAGCAACTCGTGCCGTTTGCCAAGGGTCTAAGTTGGCAAAAATCTTTTTGGTTTGTTCTCTATTCTTTTCGCGCAACTGGGAAATTTGATCTTCTAAATCAAGATCTAGCTCTTGGCCTGAATTAACGAGCTGAAGCTCTTCTATTTTTGCATCAAGTTCAGCAATAGGTTGTTCGAAATCTAAAAAATTTAATGACATATGCTATTTTGCACCTAAAAAATGGTCTTAATTTTCTTTCATTACCGATTTTATCATCGATAACACTTAATTATTAATTTTAACGGATAGCGTTAAAAGCTTAGCTCTGAAATATATATTATAAAACTATTTAGCTATTTAAACTGTAAGATGACATTTTCTTCACCTAATAGTTCTTTTAAATCATATAATAACATATCTGCTGGCGATACCCGCCATTGTACTCCAAGTTCTAACATGCCGCGAGCTTCTTCTCTTTGATAATACACCCTCACAGGGCAAGTACCTTCTTTATGTGGCGTTAAAACTTGTGTAAATTGTTCGATAAAACAATCACCTAATTTACCTTTATTCACTTGAATATCTAAAGAGGTGACATAGTTTTCTCTAGCATTAGCTACCGTCATAATATCTCTGGCGGTCATTGTATTACCTCCAGAGTAATCATCAAAGCTGACCTGTCCACTACACACTAAAATTGCATCAATTTCGAGCAATTCTGCAAATCTATCATAATCATCTGGAAATAATCTTATATCCATACGTGCACTTTTATCATCAAGTGTCACTAACGCCCAGCGACGGCCACGTTTATTAACCATTACACGCACGCCAATCACTAAACCTACAGCTACGGCTTGTTTATCGCGACCTGTTGGCTGCATCCCCACTAAGCGACTAGTAGAGTATTTTTTAATTTCAGCTAAGTAACGATTAATAGGGTGACCTGTTAAATATAAGCCTAATGTTTCTTTTTCACCATTAAGCCAGACTTCTTCAGGCCACTTTTTTACTTCTTTAAATGATTGTCTTGAATCAGTTTGTTCATCATTTATCAAACCAAAAAGATCATTTTGTCCTAATAACTCTGCTTTAGCATGTTGCTCTGCTGCTTTTATTGCTTCTGGCAATGTTTCAAATAAAGCAGCTCGATGCGGTAAGTCTTTACCATCAGTTGTTAATTTATAAGTCGGTCCAAGTGCATCCATAGCACCTGATTTTATTAATTTCTCTAATACACGTTTATTCGTTTTCTTTAAATCTAAACGCGCACAGAAATCAAAAAGATCAATAAAGGGGCCACCTAATTGACGAGCCGCAATAATTGCTTCGATAGGCCCTTCACCAACGCCTTTTACCGCGCCAATACCATAGACAATTTGATTATCTTCATTAACAGTAAATTTGTACTGGCCAGCATTAACATCTGGCGGTAATAAATCAATATTCATATTGCTACATTCATCAACTAACGTAACAATTTTTTCAGTATTATCCATATCAGCGGACATAACCGCTGCCATAAATGGCGCAGGAAAATGAGTTTTCATCCAGAGCGTTTGATAAGACACCAACGCATAGGCAGCAGAATGTGATTTGTTAAAACCATAACCCGCAAATTTTTCAACTAAATCGAAGATTTTAATGGCAAGTTCACCATCAATACCCCGATCAAGTGCACCTTGCTCAAAACCTGCACGCTGCTTGGCCATTTCTTCAGGCTTTTTCTTACCCATAGCACGACGAAGCATATCTGCTCCACCTAGCGAATAACCTGCCAGTACTTGCGCAATTTGCATTACTTGTTCTTGGTATAAGATAATACCGTAGGTTGGCTCTAATACAGGTTTTAAATCTTCATGCTGCCAAGTTGCATCAGGATAACTAACTTCTTCACGACCATGTTTACGCTCGATAAAGTTATCAACCATGCCTGATTGCAATGGCCCTGGGCGAAATAACGCCACCAAAGCGATAATATCTTCAAAACAATCTGGCTTTAATTTATCAATTAACGACTTCATGCCGCTAGATTCTAATTGGAAAACTGCCGTTGTTTTAGATTGTAGTAATAAGTTAAAGCTCGCTTTATCTTCAAGATCGATAGTGGTGATGTCAATAGGCGCTTTACCGGCTTTTAGCAATTGTGCATCAGCCATTTCAATTGCCCACTGCAAAATGGTTAAGGTTCTTAATCCTAAGAAATCAAACTTAACTAAACCAGCATCTTCAACATCATTTTTATCAAACTGTGTGACTGGGTTTTTACCTTCATCATCACAATATAATGGTGCAAAGTCAGTGATAGTGGTGGGAGAGATAACAACACCACCAGCATGTTTACCCGCATTACGTGTGGTACCTTCAAGAATACGACACATATCAATGAGATCTTTTACGTCTGGATCTTGCGCGTAAATTTCAGGTAGTTTTGGCTCTTCTTCAAATGCTTTAGCTAAGGTCATGCCCGGTGTAGGAGGGATAAGTTTTGAAATTCTATCAACAAACCCGTAGGGATGACCAAGTACACGGCCCACATCACGAATTACCGCTTTCGCCGCCATAGTACCAAAAGTGATGATCTGAGAAACTGCATCACGTCCATAAAGTTCCGCAACGTGATCAATAACTTCATCACGTCGATCCATACAAAAATCGATATCGAAATCGGGCATGGAAACACGTTCAGGGTTTAGAAAGCGTTCAAAGAGTAAATCGTATTCTAATGGGTCTAAATCGGTGATATCAAGGGCATAAGCTATCAGTGAACCGGCACCTGAACCACGACCGGGACCAACAGGAATATTATTATCTTTACTCCATTGAATAAATTCCATAACGATAAGGAAGTAACCGGGAAAACCCATGTTATTAACAACTTCAAGCTCAATTGCTAAACGTTCATCGTAAGGTTTTCTTATTTCACTAAAGTTATCAGCACTCGTATCAAATAATTTATTAAGGCGTTTTTCTAAACCTTCTTCAGAAACCTTGATAAAATAATCATTAATTTCCAATCCATCCGTAGGGAAGTCAGGTAATACATATTCACCTAAGGTGACTGTTACATTACAACGTTTGGCTATTTCTACAGTGTTAGCTAACGCTTCTGGAATATCACTAAATAACTCACACATTTCTTCTTCTGAGCGTAAGTATTGTTGTTCGCTATAACGTTTAGGGCGTCGTTTATCATCTAATGTATAACCATCATGGATGGCAACACGGATTTCATGCGCATCAAAATCGTCAGGAGAAAGGAACATCACCTCATTGGTTGCAACAACAGGCAGTTCAAAATGTGTAGCTAAGTCAACAACAAGATGTAGGTAGTTTTCTTCATCAACCCTTCCAGTTCGAATCAATTCAAGATAAAAGCAATCATGAAAGTGTTGCTGATAAAAGCTAACCATTTGTTCAATAAGCTCATTATTGCCTTTTAATAATGCTTTACCTATATCGCCTTCTCTACCACCAGATAGTAATATTAAGCCTTCTTTATACTCAATTAACCAGTCTTTATCAATTACAGCTTTATCTTGAACATGGCCACGCATATAGGCTTTAGAGATTAATTCAGTTAGGTTTTTATAACCAACATTATTTGTGGCAAGTACAACAATACGAAAAAGCTCGCTGCCTAATTCTTCGCTTTTCACCCAAAAGTCACAACCTATTATAGGTTTTAGACCAGCGCCGTGAGCTGCGTGATAATACTTTACCAAGCCACAAAGGTTTGTTTGATCGGTTAAGGCTATTGCCGGCATATTTAATGAGGCGGCTTTAGCAACAATGGGCTTAACTTTTTTCAAGCCATCACACATTGAATAATCACTGTGGACGCGCAAATGAATAAACTTAGGATCGTTTATTAATGCTTGGGTTGGCTCAGTTTCTGATATTTCACCGCTCACTGTTTCACTCATTTATAAGGCCTAATACTCTAGCAACAGGCTTAAAGCTTTGGCGATAACAATCCAAGACTCCAAGTTCAATTATTTTTTCTAAATGCGCTTTAGTAGGATAACCTTTATGTTTAGCAAAACCGTATTCAGGGTGTAGTTTATCAAGGGCAATCATTTCATTATCACGGGCAACCTTGGCAAGTATTGATGCCGCGCTTATTTCGCTAACACGCGCATCTCCTTTTACTACGGCTAGACTAGCAATAGGGCCTTGATCGGTATTAAAGGTTGGTGTGCGATTACCATCAACCAAAACATAGTCGGGGGTAACAGATAAACCTTGAACAGCTCGTTGCATAGCAAGCATCGTGGCATGTAAAATATTTAATGTATCAATTTCTTCTGGACTAGCTCGTCCGATAGACCATGCGATAGCTTTTTCTTTAATTTCTTCACTTAATAAAGCGCGTTTTTTTTCAGTAAGCTTTTTTGAGTCCTTAAGTCCTACAATAGCGTTATCAGGATCTAAAATTACTGCAGCAGTAACGACATCGCCAACTAATGGGCCGCGCCCCACTTCATCTACGCCAGCAATACAATAAGCAACGGGATATTCAAAATCAGGAAAAATTATTTTTGGAGCCATGGGAATGATTACTTATTTAAAAGAGGTGTATTTGAAGTATTAAGCAAGTCAATGACAGCATTTGCTGCCTGCTTGCTTGCGTCACATTTTAACTGTTGGTGAATAAGTTTAAAGGTATCGTTTAATTGAGATTGATCCTGATACAAGCGCTCTTTGATCAACGGAATAATTTTTTCTGGGCACACTTCCTCTTGCAATAACTCAGGTACCAATGTTTGATTGGCTAATAAATTAGGCAAAGAGAACCATTGTAGTTTTACTAACCACTTAGCTAACAGATGCGTAATCATATTAAACTTATAGCAAATAACCATAGGCCTTTTGATTAAAGCGGCTTCTAAAGTTACAGTGCCTGAAGCGGTTAATAAACAATCACTTGCCGCCATTACCGTTTGAGTATTATCAATAACAAGTTGTACCTTTAAATTAGGTGCTAATTCCGATTTCAACGTATTAAATTGTTGTGCTCTTTTCTCACTAACCATTGGAGCAATAAAGAGTAAATTTTCATCTTCTTGCTGTAATTGCATCGCACTTTGAAAAAATGGTGCTAATAAACGAGATAATTCACCACCTCTGCTGCCTGGCATTAACGCAAGAATTTTATTTTCAAGGGGAAGATTAAGCATAGCTCTTGCTTGTTTTTTATCACTCTCCATGGGAATATCATCAGCTAAAGGATGACCCACAAAAGTACAAGGCACTTGGTGCTTATCGTAAAAAGCTTTTTCAAAAGGTAATAAAGAAAGCACCATATCGGTCGCTTTCGCTATTTTAAATATTCTTTTTTCACGCCATGCCCAAACAGAAGGGCTAACATAATGAACAGTTTTTATTGCTTGTTCTTTTAAACGTAGCTCTAAACCAATATTAAAGTCTGGCGCATCAATACCAATAAACACATCGGGTTTATTGGCAGTAAAATAATCAACTAATGATTTTCTCACGGCAAATAATCGTCGAATGCGTCCCAATACTTCAACAATCCCCATGACCGCTAACTCTTCCATGGAAAATAAGCTTTCAAAGCCAAGTTTATCCATTTTAGCGCCACCAATCCCAATAAACTTAGCATTCGGGTATTGATCTTTTAATGCGGTAATTAAGCCGGCACCGAGTGTGTCACCAGAATGCTCACCAACTACAATGGCGAAAACAGGGGAAGAAGTATGAGTGGTTAAAATTGATGACACTGGTTGGCTCCTAGGTTTATTTTTCTAAGTAACCTGAACTTGGTTTAAGGGGTTTTTAATTAGTTGGAAGACTTAATCATATGACTTCAATTAATATACTAGCTTGATAGTTTACTTATACCAATCTCACTAACTATGTGATCATTTCTACTTGCTAAAATCACCAACTACATCGTTATTTATTTAATAATTAGTTGTTCACTTAATTAATGAAACTGGTATTACTTAAATTGAGAAGAAATCAAGTGAGATTTCACCTCAATAACTAACCTATCGCAAATAAATTTAACAATAAATTCGAACAAGTCAGTTGCTAGTGCAGCATTATTTAATAACGAATTCAGGTTGGTACTTATTATTACTAAGTACCAATCCCTATGTGCTAAACCTATTAATAATGTAATATTCAATCACAACGTATTAACGAATAATACCACGAGTAGAATTTTTAATTGATTGAGTAAAAAGTTCCAATTCTGAAGAAGGACTGCCTAGTTCTGCTATAGCATTTAAAGCATCATCAACCGATTGTTTTTTACGATAAATTTCTTTATAAGATCGCTTAATCGATAAAATAGTCTCACTCTTAAAACCTCGACGTTTTAAACCTTCACTGTTTAAACCAAAAGGCTTCGCTGGATGGCCTGATGCCATAACATAAGCGGGTACATCTTTTAATACAATTGCATTTGCGGCAATAAAACTATGTGCACCAACATGACAAAACTGGTGAACACCTGACATACCGCCAAGAATAACATGATCACCTATATGAACATGACCAGCAATAGAAGCATTATTAGCCATTATACAATGATTACCTACCATGCAGTCATGTGCGACATGGGTATAAGCCATGAATAAATTATTACTGCCAATTTGAGTTAAGCTATTGTCTTGAGGAGTACCACGATGAATAGTACAACATTCTCTGAAAATATTATTATCGCCAATAATTAATTCTGTTGGCTCGCCAGCATATTTTAAATCTTGGCAATCTTCACCTATACTCGCAAACTGAAAGATGCGATTGCCTTGACCTATTTTAGTTGGTCCATTAATAACTACATGAGAGCTAATATGACAATTATCACCAATAATGACATTGCTTGCTATATGAGTCCAAGGACCAATAGTAACATTTTTTCCGATAATTGCGCCTGGCTCAATTATCGCTTGTGGATGAATCATAATATCTCTGTTATCTATTTCAATTAAAATATAGTGTTTTAAATATAAAACTTAGTAATAGTTATATGGCGTTTAAAGTTTTCTTTTAGCGCACATAAGATCAGCAGAACAAACGACTTTACCGTCAACTTTCGCTTCACCATAAAACTTCCACATGCCACGTCGTTCTTTAATAAATTCGACATGAAGATGCATAGTGTCACCAGGTAAAACAGGTTGTTTAAAACGTGCTTTGTCAATGGATGCAAAAAGATACATTTCATTCTCTTCACGCCCTTCACTGCTTTTAAAGCCCAGTATACCGGTTGCTTGTGCAAGTGCTTCCAAAATTAACACACCAGGGAAAATGGCGGCATCTGGAAAATGTCCGGTAAAAACAGGCTCATTAATAGTTACATTCTTTATAGCATGTAAACTTTTAAGAGGTTCATGATCAAGAACTTTGTCAACAAGTAACATAGGGTAACGATGAGGAATTAGTTCTTTAATTTCATTCAGTGATATTGGTTTTGCTATTCTATTTAAATCAAGAGTGTCCAATTGATTTTTTCCTTTCATTGGCTTGTGCTGATTCATTATATAAGATCAACGCACAAGTTTACATTAGATAATGTTGCCTTTGCAGCTATTATTATTTCTTATATTGTTCAGTTGGTAATTTTATTTGGTTTCGAGTAGTTTTTCTAACGCTTTGACACGTTGAGTTAAACTATCTAACCGTTTAACTCGTGCGTTCGTTTTATGCCACTCGTGATTTGGTGATACAGGCATACCAGAAGAATACACACCGGGTTTTTGGATAGCTTTAGTTACCATTGACATACCAGTAAAAACACAGTTATCTGTAATATTAATATGACCGTTAATACCAACAAGCCCTGCTATAGTGCAATTTTTTCCAATTACCGTGCTACCCGCAATAACACTACAAGCAGCCATTGCTGTATTCTCACCAATAACAACGTTATGAGCAATTTGAATTTGGTTATCGAGAATAACACCATCTTTAATCACAGTGTCTTCAAGTGCTCCACGGTCTATTGTGGTACTAGCACCTATTTCAACCTTGTTACCAATAATAACTCGGCCTAATTGAGGGATTTTATGCCATTTATATTTTGCATTAACAGGAGCATAACCAAACCCATCAGAGCCAATAACCGTATTTGCCTGAATTAAGCAATCTTCACCAATAATAACATTATGATAAATACTAGTATTTGCCCAAAGACGTGTTCCTTTACCTATTGAGCTATTCTTACCAACAAAACAACCGGCACCAATACTTACATTATCATTCAAATAAACATCTGATTCGATAACAGCATTAGCACCAATGCTGACATTTTCACCTAGGTGGGCACTCTCATCGATTACTGCACTAGCATGAATACCATCGGCTACCTTTGGTGTAGTATCAAGTAAATTAGCTAGCAATGCATACCCCATATAAGGATTATCCATAACTAAAGCATTTACAGGACATTGCGCTAACATATCAGGAGAAATGATAACGGCACTAGCCTTTGTATTATTAAGCTGCGTTATATATTTTTTATTTGCTAGAAAAGCGACTTGCCCTATTTTAGCATTAGCCAGTGTTGCCAAACTTTGTATGACGCTATCTGCTGAAAATTTTCCTTCATCAGAAATCACTAGCTTAGCTTGAATATGTTTCGCTATTTCATCAAGAGTGTAAGCCATCTCTTATTTAATTTTACTTACTTGCTCAACTACAGAAGCAGTGATATCAGTTGATTCTTTTGAAAAAACAACTGTCTGTTGAGAAAGTACTAAGTCGTATTTTTCTTTAGCCGCAATGTTATCTACCGCTTGAGTTACCAAAGCTAACAATTTATTTGTTTCTTCGTTTCTACGTTGAGCAACTTTTTGTTGAAATTCTTTCACTTTTACTTGGTATTGTTGGTATAAACCAGCCATTTTAGTTTGTAATTCAGTTTTTTCTTTTTCATTCATTAATGAACCATTACGCTTTAAGTTTTCATCTTCAAAAGATAAATCTTTTTGTAATTTTTCAATAACAGCTTTTTCATCTTTAAATTCTGTTTCTAGCGTTTGCATTAAAGCCGCGGCTTGAGGGATTTGGCTTATCGCTTCTTGTACGTTTACCACAGCAATTCTTTGTTCAAAAGCCATTGCGCTACTTGCTAATAACATGGTTGAAGCTGTAGCTGTAATAGCCATAGATTTAATAAATTTTTTCAAGGTATTTTCCTCTTCTTTTCTATATTTGGATTTAGAGTATTATTCGCTTAACTTAATTTAACAGCTAGACGGTCTTCTTTACTAGATTATACTATCGAGCGAATCTTAAAATGTTTTACCAATATTAAAACTAAAGAAAGCTGTATCATCATCTTCCTCTTGCTTAATTGTTTTAGCAAAGTTAAAAACCATAGGGCCCATTGGAGATAACCACTGAATCGATAAACCTCCAGAAGCTCGATAATGGCTAGGGTCAGAATAGTCACCAAGTTTTTCTAATTCTACAGCCGCTAAATCTTGATAATCAGCTATATCAAACTCAGTATCCCAAACATTACCAACATCAACAAAAAAGCTTGTTCTGACACTATTAGAATAACTCTCGTCTAAAAATGGTGTAGGAACAATTAATTCAATACCACCTAAAGCAATGGCGTTACCACCAACACTTCGTGGAGTAGCATAGATAAAGTCATGATCAGGACCTAAACAACAAGCAGTTCCACCTATTGAACTAGGCGTGCCACTAACAGCTGTTGGGTAACGATATATTGCCCTAGGACCTACAGTATTGTTTTCAAAACCACGTAAAGTATCT
Source organism: Colwellia sp. 20A7 (assembly GCF_009832865.1). Taxonomy (NCBI): domain Bacteria; kingdom Pseudomonadati; phylum Pseudomonadota; class Gammaproteobacteria; order Alteromonadales; family Colwelliaceae; genus Colwellia; species Colwellia sp. 20A7. Next base: position 3,174,540 of record NZ_CP047130.1, read on the forward strand.
GAGCCACCTGCTCTAAAGTTTTCCCAAAATGGTAATAACTGATCATTACCACGTACATCGCCATAACCATTACCATAACCTAGCTGTAAACGAGTTAACACTGTCCAGCGTTGGTTTCTAGTAAGTGGGAAGTAAAATTTACTATCAAAATTAAGTTTAAAATATTGTACATCAGAAGAACTAGGTGTCGTCACTTTAAAAGATAAAAGTTGTGATGAACCAGCTGTTGGAAATGTACCTCGGTTCAAGGTCGAGCGAGAAATATTAGCATTAACATCATAGTTTTTAAATGCTAACGCTGCATCAGGATCACTAGGATCAGAATGCAAATCATAAAACGTTTGAATTTGTTCATATGTTTCTAATGAAGTGATTTCGTTATTTTTGAAACCGACACCAAAACCAACTCGAACGTATTCATTAATTGGGAAACCCCAGTTAAGACCAATACCGTAAGTTCTATTATTGTACTCAACTAAGTTAGCTTGTCCTGCATCAAACGCTTGATAGAATATTTGTCCACCAAGTGAAATAGCATCAACAGTAAAATAAGGGTCAGTGTACGAAAGGCTAGCACTTTTAGAATATCTATTCGTATTAATGTTAAAACCTACACGATTACCTGTACCTAAGAAGTTATTTTGTTGTATACCAGCATTTAAGCTTAAACTGGTTGAATCACCATAACCGATACCTGCAGTAAATGACCCTGAAGCTTGCTCTTTTACTGCGAAGTCTACATTAACTAAATCATCTTCACCGGCAATTTGATTCGTCTCAAATTCAACAGTTTCCATATAAGGCAATCGAGACAAACGTGATTTCGAGTGTTCAACCAGACTATTTGAAAGCCAAGCACCTTCCATTTGTCTTAATTCACGACGTAATACTTTATCGGCAGTAACATGGTTGCCAGCAAAATTTACCTTGTTAACATAAATACGTTTGCCAGGGTCAATAGATATCGACAGTTTCACTGTATTGTCTTCATCATTAATATCTGGAATAGTCGTAACTTTAGGGTAAGCATACCCGAAGCGACCTAGAAATTTGCTAATAACTTCTTCAGTGTAAGTAACTTCTGCACCATTATAAAGGTTACCCGCTTGTAATGGGTTTATCGATCTTATGGTTTTTTCGAAGCCCGCTAAATCACCAATAAAATCAACATCACTAATGGTATACGTTTCACCTTCAGATACATTTAAAGCAATATATACAGACTCTTTATCTGGGGTCATCGATACTTGAGTCGAATCGACATTAAAGCGAAGGTAACCACGATCTAAATAGTAGCTATTGATCGTTTCCATATCACCTTGTAGTGTTTGCTTTTGATACCGATCTTGCGCCATAAAATTCCACCATGGCGAATCAAAAGTAAGCTCTGTTCTTTCAAGAACTTCAGTATCGCTAAAAACTTCATTACCAATAAGGTTAATTTGTTTAATAGCAGCCGCATCGCCTTCGATAAATTTAAACTCTAAATTCACTCTATTACGAGGTAAATGAGTAATGCTCGCGGTTACGTCAGCATTATATTTTCCAACACTATGATAAAAATCTTCTAGCCCTGTTTCAATACCTGAAATAACAGTTCTATCTAGTGTTTCACCAACACGTATATTACTGCCATCAAGGCTTTCTGTTAGCTGCTCATCTTTTAAATCACTATTACCGTCAAAAGTGATATCACTTATCGTTTCACGTTCTCGCACGCGATAGATAATACGGTTACCATCACGATAAACACGGATATCATTAAAATGACCTGATTTATATAAAGACTTAATTGACTGAGAAATTCTAAATGGATTAAGATTATCACCGACATTAAAAGGAATATGTGTTAACGCAGCGCCTAAAGCAACACGTTGCAAGCCTTTCACTTCGATATCTTCAACCTGAAATTCTTCGGCTGCTTGAGCTGTTGTACCTAGAGCGCCTAATAAAACGGCAAAGGCTAATTTTTTAATTATCATAAATGCTTACTTTTATTACTTCTTTTAATTTTTAAACCTAGGTATTAAATTAACATCTAAAACCTACAATTAACCATTATTCTTCTTTATCCTAATACCCGACTAAAGTCATTAAATAGAGCTACACTCATTAATGCTAATAAAGCCAACGCACCAAACTTAAATCCTGCTTCTTATATTTTTTCTAGAACAGGCTTTCCTGTTAAAAGCTCTATAAGCTCATATTAAAGGTAATAGAGTAAGCACCGCCATCAAGTACTGGCTCACTTAGGTAAAGCGTAAAAGGTTAATTATACCTTCTCACTCCCTTCTCACCTATTTATCCTAATACCCGACTAAAGTCATTAAATAAAGCAACACTCATTAATGCTAATAAAGCCAACGCACCAAACTTAAATCCTGCTTCTTGTATTTTTTCTGGAACAGGCTTTCCTGTTAAAAGCTCTATAAGATAATAGAGTAAGTGCCCGCCATCAAGTACTGGTAACGGTAAAAGGTTAATTATTCCTAAATTAATGCTAATTAATGCTAAAAAGCCTAAAAAATAGACGAAACCATATCCTGCACTATCACCTGCCCCTTGAGCAATCGCAATTGGACCACTTAAATTCTTTACTGAGACATCGCCTGTAATTAATTTACCAATCATATTAAAGCTTAAGGTAATTAAGTCCCAAGTCCGATGAACACTCTCACCTATTGCGGGAAACAATCCATAACTAATTTCAATACGGTATTCATCTGGCCAGTTATCAGATTTAGGAGAAACGCCCAAATATCCAACAAGCTTACCATTTTGTTCAATACCTTGCGGTGTTACCGCTATTACTTGTTTATTACCTGCTCGTTCAATAGTTAACTCTACTGTCTCATTTGGATAACGTTTAATTTTATTAGAAAAATCAAGCCAACCTTCAACAATAGGTTCATCATTAATAGCTACAAGCTTATCACCCACTTGTAAGCCACTTTTCTCAGCCGGACTATCTTTACCAATTGCCGCTAACTCGTTATAAACGGTTGGTCGATATGGCGTTATCCCCAGGCTTGTTAGCGCTGATGTTTTTTCTGGTGAAAACTGCCAATCCTTCGTTGATAGATTATGGCTGCTCACATATTGACTATCACTACTTTTAGTTTTGATTATAATATTATTAGCACCAATTTCACCAATCAAGGCTAAATTAACATCTTGCCAATCTTGTGTTGCTTTACCCGCAACCTCCACAACCTCTACATTAATGGGTACTTGTGCTTGAGCGGCGATTGAGTCAGCGTTAATACTACCAATAATGGGCTTAATACTAGGTACGCCAATTAGAAACATTAAATAAAATGCGAATATTGCAAAAGCAAAGTTAGCAAAAGGGCCAGCAGCAATAATTGCTATTCTTTGATAAACCGACTTTGAATTGAACGTTTTGTCTTTGTCTTCCTCAGCAACATCATCGACACGCTCATCAAGCATTTTCACATAGCCGCCAAGAGGAATCATAGCGATAACATATTCTGTGCCATCCTTTCCTGTTTTACGCCAAAGTGCTTTACCAAAGCCCACTGAAAAACGCTCAACTTTTACACCATTTTTACGTGCCACCCAAAAATGACCATACTCGTGTACAGTAACTAAAATACCTAGGGCGACAACAAAAGAGGCTGCATTCCAAATAAAATCAAACATTATTCTTTTTGTTCCTTAACATACGGGATAAAACTCACTAATACTTAACTTACTAGTATTTAATATACTTATACTGTCTTATTTAAGCTTCATTTATTAATACTGTGTTAATAATTGTTGAGCAAATTCTCGGGTTCGTGTATCTAAGGAAATAACCTCATTAATATTACTTACCTGTTCTGAGACAAATTTTTTCACAGAAGTTTCATTTATTTTGTAAATATCGTTAAATTTAATTTTTTTATCTAAGAATGCAGTGACGGCAATTTCATTTGCAGCATTAAGAGCAGTGCAAGCTGCTTGACCACTTCTACAAGCCTCAATAGCTAATTTCAAATTAGGATATCTTTTAAAATCAACAGATTGAAAATCAAATGATGCAGTATTAAAAAAATCTAACGGAGCAACGCCAGAGTCTATTCGTTCAGGATAAGCTAACGCATGAGCAATAGGTGTGCGCATATCAGGGTTTCCCATTTGCGCAATAACTGATCCGTCGATATATTGCACCATTGAATGAATAGTGCTTTGTGGGTGTAATACGACTTCAATATCGTCTGCAGTAACATTGAACAGCCATTTAGCTTCAATAAACTCTAAACCTTTATTCATCATGGTGGCAGAGTCAACTGATATTTTTCTGCCCATTTCCCAATTAGGATGTGCACAGGCCTGGTCCGGTGTTGCCATTTCAATATCATCTAACGACCAGGTCCTAAAGGGTCCACCTGATCCCGTTAATAATATTTTACTAATACCATTTTGGCCTAATTTACAGTGACCTACTCGCCCTTGTTCTTGCCAAGGTAAACTTTGAAATATTGCATTGTGTTCGCTGTCTATTGGCAATAATTCTGCCCCAGATCTCTTAACAGCCTCAATAAAAATAGCGCCAGAAGTAACTAATGCTTCTTTATTAGCTAATAACACTCTTTTACCCGCTTCTACTGCTGCTAATGTTGCCATTAAACCTGCAGCGCCTACAATCGCAGCCATGACAGTGTCAGAGTCACTTGAAGAGGCAATATCTAACAAAGCTTCTCTCCCATATTTTACAGTTATGCTATGAAGACCTTTTTCTGCCAAACGCAATGTTAATAATTCAGCATGATGCACCGACCCCATAACAACAGTTTTAGGTGAAAACTCAATACATTGCTCAAGCAGTTTATCAACACTTTCATTTGCTGATAAACTCACTATATTAAATTTTTCAGGGTGTAAACGAATAACCTCTAACGTACTTTGACCAATAGAGCCTGTTGAACCTAAAATACATAGTTCACGTACAGTTACTTGTGTGCCTGATTTTTCTTTTATCACAAATCTCACCAACCAAATAATACGTAGCAAAGTGCAAAAACAGGCGCGGTAGCAGTTAAGCTATCAATTCTATCTAAAATTCCGCCATGCCCGGGTAATATAGAGCCGCTATCTTTAACACCTGCTTGGCGTTTAAACATACTCTCATTTAAATCACCTAGTACCGATACAGTAGTAATTAGCACGGTCACTAATAATACAGTGATTACCTGTTCCTGATTCCATGCGAGTATATAGGCGGTAATTGCAACTAAAATGCAAGCTGAGGCAATACCACCTAGAAAGCCTTCAAAGGTCTTTCCTGGACTAACGTTTGGCATCAACTTAGTTTTACCAAAGGCTTTACCGACAAAGTATGCACCTATGTCTGCACTCCAAACCATTAACAATAAAAACATTAATAATTGTGCGCCATGATAGGTATCGACTTGATAATCATTCGTGCGAATAACCATAAACGCGAGCCAAGTTGGCACAAGTGTTAACCAGCCAAAAACGCCACGGACTGAACGGTGTTTTGACCAAAAGCTACTCGCATTAGGATATGAGAACATTAAAAAAGCAGAGAATATCCACCAAGCGATAGCTAACCATAATACTGCTAATGCATAACTGTGCAGTTGCCCTGAATTAAGCCATAAATCATTAAGTGAAACACTAGTCCATATACCTGCTATCAAAAAAAGCGTCGTTCCAACGAAGCCGACTCTTCGAGTTGTAGTGTCGAATCCCATGAAAGGACCCCACTCCCAAGCACCAATGCCAATAATAACTAGCAATAAAATTGCGAAGTATATTAATGGTAAATAAAAGATTGCAGCAATTGCCGCAGGTGCCAAAATTAAAGCAGTAATAATACGTTGTTTAAGCAAGTTATATCCTTTTTGTTTTAGTAAGTATTAAGTCATCTTTGTTATAGTTTTTCTGACTTAGTTACTTTTTATTCTTCTATTTGTTTAACTTGTTCACCTGTTTTACCAAAACGGCGCTCTCTTTGATTAAAAGCATTAAGTGCCATATCAAATTGTGCTTCATTAAAGTCTGGCCATAATGTTTCAGTAAAATAAAATTCGGCATAAGCAGCTTGCCATAATAAAAAGTTGCTAATACGATAATCTCCACCAGTACGAATCAGTAGATCAAGTTCGGGTAAATCAGCTAAACAAGTTTCTTTGTGCAGTGAATTTTCATCGATATCTTCAAGTGACATCTCATTTTTCTGGACTTTACTTGCAAGCATTTTCGCTGCATTAGCAATATCCCAACGGCCACCATAATTTGCGGCAATAGATAAGACTAGACCATCATTTAATATCGTTAATTCTTCTGATTTTTTAATACTTTTTTGTAATTTATCAGAAAAACGACTTAAATCACCAATTACCCGAAAACGAATGTTATGTTTGTGCAAGCGTTTAACTTCTTTAGTGAGCACGAACATAAATAAATCCATCAGCACACTAACTTCTTTTTCTGGTCGTTGCCAATTCTCACTACTAAAAGCAAATAAAGTTAATGCTTTAACACCTAATTGACGTGCACCTTTAACTACAGCTCGCACTGATGAAACACCAGCTTTATGGCCAGCCACACGTCCTTTACCCTGAGCTTGCGCCCAACGACCATTACCATCCATTATAATAGCAATATGATCTGGAATTATTTTTCCTTCATCTAGTGATGCTATATCAGTAGCCACTGATTATCCTTTCATGACAAGTAAATTTACTATACAAAAACGCCAGTCAGTAATTACTACTCTCTGGCGTTATTTACCAAAAACGAACTAAATTTCCATTAATTCGGCTTCTTTCTTCTCTAACATTTCATCAACTTGTTTCACAAAAACATCAGTAACTTTTTGAATACTGTCTTCAGCTTGATGATGCTCATCTTCACTGATCTCTTTGTCTTTTAATAAACTTTTAAAATCAGAGTTTGAATCACGACGGATATTACGAATTGCTATTTTACCGCCTTCAGCTTCACCACGTACAACTTTAACTAAGTCTTTACGACGCTCTTCAGTTAACGGTGGTAATGGAATACGTATAAGCGTTCCATTAGATTGTGGATTTAAACCAAGATCAGATTTCATAATGGCTTTCTCTACTGCGGCAATCATACCTTTATCAAAAACAGTAATTGAAAGATTACGTGCATCAGGTACTGATATATTACCTACTTGGTTTAAAGGGCTTTCCATTCCATAATAATCAACCGTAATATTATCTAGTAATGAAGCGTGCGCACGCCCAGTTCTAATCTTATTCAGACTACCCTTAAGAGATTCAATGCTTTTTGCCATACGCTCTTGCGCATCTTCGATAATTTCGTCTATCACAATGTTTCTTCCTACAATTATTTAAATAATGTTAAATTCACAACTTATACTAATTTTGTAAAACTTAATTGATTCGTTTTCTGAGAAATCAATTACGCTTTCTTGTTCTTAATTACAGTGCCTTCTGCTTGTCCCATGATGACAGCTTTAAGAGCACCTGGCTTATTCATATTAAAAACACGAATAGGCATATTATGGTCACGCGCTAAAGTAAAAGCAGCTAAATCCATAACTTTTAATTCTTTATCTAATACTTCATCAAACGTCAATTCGCTGTAAAGTTCAGCCGCTGGATTTTTCATTGGATCTTCTGAATAAATCCCATCAACTTTAGTTGCTTTTAAAACAACATCAGCCTCGATTTCTATGCCTCGTAAACAAGCGGCAGAGTCTGTCGTGAAAAATGGGTTACCTGTACCGGCAGAAAAAATAACAACACGGCCTGATTTAAGTAAACTAATCGCATTAGCCCAGTTATAACGTTCACAAACACCAGCTAAATCAATCGCTGACATTAAACGAGTGTTCACAAAGGCACGGTGTAGCGCATCACGCATAGCCAGTCCATTCATCACGGTTGCTAGCATCCCCATTTGATCACCCACAACGCGATTCATGCCCGCTTGCGCAAGGCCTGCACCGCGAAATAGATTGCCACCGCCAATAACTAAGCCAACTTGAATATCCATTTCAACTAACTCTTTAATTTCTTGAGCCATACGGTCAAGAATTTTTGGATCTATACCAAATCCTTCTTCTCCCATAAGAGCTTCACCACTAAGTTTAAGAAGAATACGTCGATAAGATGATTTGGGGTTAGTACTCATATGTGAAAATTCCTATTTGGCTCGCTGAAAAAAGGCTAGGGTCAAAAAAGACCGCAAACATTTTAATACGTTTAGCTTAACCAAGAAAGCCTTAACTGAAAAAACCAGTGTTATTATTCCAATTTTATGAAAAACCTGAAAAAATGTATAAAAAAACGCCTACCTGCTAATGCAAGGTAGACGTTTTTTTTATAATTCAGATTATTTAGTCTGGTTATTAATCTAACAACCGACTAAATAAAAGAATTAGCCTTTTGCAGCGGCAAGTTGAGCTTCAACTTCAGCAGCAAAATCTTCAACTTTCTTCTCGATACCTTCACCAACTTCTAAACGAACGAAGTTAGCTACAGTGATACCTTTTTCTTTCAATATTTCACCTACAGTTTTCTTAGGCTCCATGATGAAAGCTTGGCCAGTTAGAGAAACTTCGCCAGTGAATTTCTTCATACGACCAGTAACCATTTTCTCAGCGATTTCTTCAGGCTTACCTTCGTTCATCGCCATTTCGATTTGGATACGTTTTTCATTGGCAACAACATCAGCAGGAACGTCATCCGGCGTTAAGAATTCTGGCTTGCTTGCTGCAACGTGCATTGCAATGTGCTTAAGTGATTCTGTATCACCTTCACCAGCAACAACAACACCGATAGAAGCACCATGGCTGTATGATGCTAAAGTAGCACCTTCAACATACTCTACGCGACGTACATTGATGTTTTCACCAATTTTTGTCACAAGTGTAATACGCTTTTCTTCAAATTGTGCTTGAAGCTCAGCAATAGTTACTTTAGAAGCAAGAGCAGCTTCAGCTACTTCGTTAGCAAAAGCTAAGAAGTTATCATCTTTTGCTACGAAGTCAGTTTGACAGTTAACTTCAACTAGTGCAGCAACGCCGTCAGCAGTTTTAATTAAAATAGCGCCTTCAGCAGCAATGTTGCCTGCTTTTTTAGCCGCTTTCGCTTGACCATTCTTACGCATATTTTCAATCGCAAGTTCCATATCTCCGTCAGCTTCTTGTAATGCTTTTTTACAATCCATCATGCCCGCAGCTGTGCGTTCACGTAGTTCTTTAACCATTGCAGCAGTAATTGCCATGAGTTAATTCCTCTGTTTTCAGTTATCCCCATTATTAACGTTTAAACATAAAAAATGACAAACAATAATAGAGTGGGAATAAATAGTAAATTAGGTGTCATAAAAGCAAAGTTATAAATATAAATTTTATAACAATGCTTTTATGATTAAACGAATTATTGTACTTAATTATTTTTTATTACGCTTAGTTAATAACAAAGCGCAATAAAATAATTATTCAGTTTCAACAAAACCGTCTTTTTCTGCTTGAACAACAATGTTTTGCTCACGGCCAGAAATTACAGCATTAGCAACAGCGTCACAGTATAAAGTTACTGCACGGATTGCATCATCGTTACCAGGAACAATGTAATCAATGTTATCTGGGTTTGAGTTAGTATCAACAACAGAAACTACTGGGATACCAAGGTTGTTTGCTTCTTTAATAGCAATATGCTCGTGATCGGCATCGATGATAAAGATAGCATCAGGTAAACCACCCATGTTCTTAATACCACCTAAGCTTTTATCAAGCTTTTCCATTTCACGAGTACGCATTAACGCTTCTTTTTTAGTTAAAGCTTCAAAAGTACCGTCAGTGCTTTGCGACTCAAGATCTTTTAAACGTTTGATTGATTGACGAACTGTTTTCCAGTTAGTCAACATACCACCTAACCAACGGTGATTAACGAAGAATTGGTCTGATTTTATTGCTGCATCTTTGATAGCATCACTTGCAGCACGTTTAGTACCAACAAATAAAACTTTACCTTTCTTAGATGAAACATTGTTAATGAAAGCAAGTGCTTCATTAAACATAGGAACTGTTTGCTCAAGGTTGATGATATGAACTTTATCACGAGAACCGAAAATAAACGGCTTCATTTTTGGATTCCAGTAACGAGTTTTGTGACCGAAATGAACACCAGCTTTAAGCATATCGCGCATTGAAACGTTTGACATTGTATTTTCCTTTAATGGGGTTAAGCGTTCATACATCCAATACACACGACCCTTTTGCTGTAAGCTTGAGTTACTTTATTAAGTAGAATACAAAACTTTTTCAGCGGGGCACCCCGGTATATCTTTGATAGATGTATGTGAGTTTATAATATAATCAAGCTACTTTTAGCAGACATTGACCTGTTTAATTGACGCTAAAATAAGGATTGCCTCATATGAAAGCAAACACTAAGATTTCAGCGCGGCATTTTATACCATAAAAACACTTATTTAACCAGAAAAAAATTCACTGGGATAATTGCTATTATCACGGTAAAATTACCCTAAGTAAGATAACCCATACGTTCAAACAATCAATTTTAGGTAATCCATGACAACACAGAACATACCTGCACAACTGTTTTTTCTATATGACAGCCATTGCCCTTGGAGTTATGTAACTACCAAGCTTGTAAATGAAATTAATCAAGCATTTCCTGATATCACTATAAATTTATGGCATGCTGCTTTTTTTGATGGCAAAAATGATGATTCAAAAAGCAGTAAGCTTAACGAAATCAAAGCCGTTGAAAACTTAGCCAATATAAAATTTTCAACCGCTTATCAAAAGCTACTCGAAGAAAATAAAAGCTCTATCTTAGCTGCTAATTTAATGACATGGGCTCAACATAAAACGCCGCACTTAGCATTACCACTATTAAATGCACTACAAAAGGCTCATTTTGAGCAAGGTAATAGGTTGTCTAGTCAAGCAGATTTAGATGATATTATCGATGTTCTGAAATTATCGCCACCATCAAAAGTGTTTAAAAATGATAAACTCAGTAAAGATGTTTTCATGCAGCTAGAAGAAATATATTCACTGCAAGAAATGATGAACACCGAAGCAATTCCAGCTTTATTATTAGCTGTTGATGACCAATTAATATTATTGAACCATAACTTTTATTTAACCCAACCTAACGCAATTGTTGAAGCGGTTGAATTAGAGCTAAATAAACATCAATAAAAATAATGTATTTCACTTGTTATAAACACACTCAAATTTAAGAAAGTAAAGAGAATTCAATGACCATACCAATTAAAAGCCAAGATGAAATTGCTAAAATGCGTATTGCAGGGCAACTTGCTTGTGATGTATTAGAAATGATTGCTCCGCATGTAAAAGCTGGAGTTACAACTAATGAGCTAGACGCCTTATGTGCTGAATATACTGAAAAAGTGCAACAAGCTATTTCAGCTCCCCTAAATTACCACAACTTCCCTAAGTCTATTTGTACTTCTATCAATCATGTTGTTTGTCACGGTATTCCAGACAATACAGTATTAAAAGATGGAGATATCATCAACCTTGATATTACTGTTATTAAAGACGGGTATCATGGTGATACTAGTAAAATGTTTTTAATTGGAGAAGTATCTCCTGAAGATAGTCGCCTGTGTCGCTTGGCTCAAGAATCATTATATATTGGTCTAAAAAAAGTAAAGCCTGGTGCTACTTTTGGCGAAATAGGTACTGCTATTCAAAAGTTTATTAAAAGCAAAGGTCGCTATTCTATTATTAAAGATTATTGTGGTCATGGCATTGGTACTGAATTTCATGAAGAACCACAAATTGTTCATTATAAAAACAATGATAAAACCAAAATGGTAGAAGGTATGTGTTTCACCATTGAGCCAATGATTAACTTAGGTAAAGCGACAACTATTCTAGACAAAGATGATAAATGGACTGTTTATACTAGCGACGGTAAAAATTCTGCTCAGTGGGAACATACTTTGGTGGTTACTAAAACTGGTTGTGAAATATTAACGTTAAGAAAAGAAGAAACACTCAGCCGTATTTTACATAACTAAAAAGTATCAGTCATTTTCTGAATCATAGGTAAGCATGTGAATAATCATCCAATAGAAAGCCATATAATCCCTTCAGATTTTATAGAGCGCTTAGCCATAACTGCTGACACTTTATCTAGCAAAGATATTTGCCAATTAACGCTTAACTTCAATGAGTGGCTAAAGGCAGCATTTTCTGAACATGATGTTCAAGACTTATTAACAGCAAGAGCGATGTTTGTTGATAACATACTTGCTAAACTTTGGTGTCAACATCATCTTGATGAATCTCAAATAAGTTTAATTGCCGTAGGCGGTTATGGACGAGGTGAACTGCACCCTTTTTCAGATATTGATATTTTATTATTAACTCAACCTGATATTGATTTAGCTTTAGAAGAAAGAATTTCCAGTTTTATTACCCAACTTTGGGATATAAAACTGGATATCGGGCACAGTGTTCGTTCAATTAAAGAGTGCATTAAGCAAGCTATTAATGATGTCACTATAGCAACAAACTTAATGGAAATGAGACAAATAGCGGGTAATGAAGCACTAACACAACAGTTATTACCTTTATTAAATGACGATGCTTTTTGGACCTCTGAAAACTTCTTTATTGCTAAACGAAAAGAGCAAAAACAAAGACACTTACAGTATCATGGCGCTGCTTATACCCTTGAACCCAACTTAAAAGCGAATCCGGGTGGATTACGTGATATTCAAACAATTGCTTGGGTTGCAAAACGTCATTTTCTTGCTGATTCACTAGAAGAGCTTGTAGAACACCAGTATCTTTACCCTAATGAATTATCTGAGCTTATAGAAGCCCAAGACTATTTATGGCGTCTTCGTTTTGCATTGCATTTTGTTGCTAAGCGCAGTGAAAATCGGTTATTGTTTGATTATCAAGCTGACGTAGCGAAAATGATGGGCTTTGGTGATGAAGGTAAGGCACCTGTTGAGCGAATGATGAAGCGTTTTTATCGCATCATTTCTCGTGTTTCAGAGCTAAACACTATTTTATTACATCGATTTCAACAAGAAATAATTCAAGATCCTAAAGAAGCTAATATTAAAGTGATTAATCAAGATTTTGAATCAGTTGACACCTTGATTAATGCTACAAACAATAGAGTGTTTATGCGTTCGGCAAAAATGCTCGAAATGTTTTTAATTATTGCACAAGAGCCTAATATTAAAGGTATTCATTCTAATACGCTACGATTAATGCGAAATGCAAGACGACGATTAGTTTCTGGTTTAGTTGATTATGCTCAATGTCGTCAAATTTTTATGGCTATCATTAAGCACCCAAGAGGACTTGGTTTAGCGTTTAATTTAATGCATCGTCATGGGATTATTGGCTCTTACCTACCTTTATGGCGAAATATTGCGGGTCAAATGCAATTCGACTTATTTCATGCTTATTCAGTTGATGAGCATAGCTATCGTGTTGTAAAAAACTTGTATCAATTTAGCCAAAAAGAACACAATCATAAATTTCCTTTATGTAGCAAAATAATGCAAAAAATACGTAAACCAGAGGTTTTGTATTTAGCAGGGATTTTTCATGATATTGCAAAAGGCCGAGGTGGTGATCATGCCAAGTTAGGCGCTGTTGATGCGTTAATATTCTGTCAATCTCACCAAATGAGTAAACATGATAGCAGAATGGTTTCTTGGTTAGTCGAGCAACATCTAGTTATGTCGGTAACGGCTCAGCGTCGTGATATTAATGATGAAAATGTTATTCGCGCTTTTGCTGACATAGTTCGTGATGAAGCGCATTTAGATTATTTATACTGCTTAACAGTTGCTGATATGCGTGCCACTAACGAAAGCTTATGGAATAGTTGGAAAGCAAATTTATTACATGATTTATATTTTAATACATTAAGAGCACTGCGTCGTGGTTTATCAAAGCCAGTTGAAACACGCTCTAAGATCCGTGAAAATCAACAACAAGCTAGAGATATTTTAGCTGCAACTCATATTGATAAAAGCCAACTTGATTCCTTATGGCGAGAGTTCAGAGCTGACTACTTTTTACGATACTCGCCTGAACAAATAGCCAGACACTGTCAACGTATAATAGGCCATGATAGAACAGAGCCACTTGTTATTATTAGTACTAAACCTTATCGAGGTGGAACAGAGGTTTTTGTTTTTGCAAAAGAAAAAGTTAATACCTTTGCTAGCATAGTGCAAGTATTGGGCGCTAAAAAGCTGTCTATTCATGATGCAAAAATCATTACAACAAAAACGGGTTATACCGTTAATACCTTCATTATTTTGGATTCACGAGGTAAAGCGTTAAAAGAAAGTTACCAAACAGCTGAAATAACGAAAGCACTCAGTGAAAAACTTAAGCAAGATGATTGCAGGGATATTCCATTACAGCCAGCAAGAAGAGAAGTAAAACAATTTAAGTTTCCATTAAAAGTGAGTTTTATTAAAATTAAGGCTAAGAGTAAAACAATGATTGAAATCATTGCACTAGATAGAGCTGGTTTGTTAGGTAATATCGCACAAGTTTTTCAACAATTACATATTAATATTCATTCCGCTAAAATCACCACTTTTGGCGAGAAGGCTGACGATGTTTTCACTATATCAACCAATGAAAACATGGCCTTAACAGAAGAAGAAAAACAAAAGCTTTCTGATAAATTAACTCAGGAAATAGATTAAAATAAATTAAAATAAGTGATAGGAATTTTAAATGACCGACTTAACAGCTTTAGCGAGCACGATAGAGCAAGCTTTTGAAGATAGAGCAAACATAAGCCCTGCAACTGTTTCTAAGGAAGTAAAAGCAGCTGTATTAGCATCATTGTCAGCACTAAATAATGGTTCAGCACGTGTTGCTGAGAAAATAGATGGCCAGTGGCATGTACATCAATGGTTGAAAAAGGCAGTGTTACTTTCTTTTCGTATATGGGACAACCAAGTTATAGACGGTGCTGAAAGTACGTTTTTTGATAAAGTACCAATGAAGTATAGTGATTATACACAAGAAATGTTTGAAGCTGATGGTGTACGCGTTGTGCCTGGCGCGTCTGTACGTACAGGTAGCTTTATCGGCAAAAATGTTGTTGTTATGCCAAGCTTTGTTAATATTGGTGCTTTTGTTGATGAGGGTTGTATGGTTGACGGTTGGGCAACCGTTGGTTCATGTGCTCAAATAGGTAAAAACGTTCACTTATCTGGCGGCGTTGGTATTGGCGGTGTATTAGAGCCCCTACAAGCAGGTCCAACAATTATAGAAGATAATTGTTTTATCGGCGCACGTTCTGAAATAGTTGAAGGTGTTATTGTCGAGGAAGGTGCCGTTATTTCAATGGGCGTTTATATTGGCCAAAGTACACGTATCTATGACCGTGAAACAGGTGAAATACATTATGGTCGTGTTCCAGCAGGCTCTGTTGTTGTCCCTGGAAACCTCCCGTCTAAGTGTGGAAAGTATAGTTTATATGCCGCAATAATTGTGAAAAAAGTGGATGCGAAAACACGTAAAAAAACAGGTATTAATGAACTATTACGTTTAGCTGATTAGTAAACCACCTGATTCACAGCTTGACTGAACAATAGTTTTATATACAAAAAAAGCAGTAAGTTAAACTAACTCACTGCTTTTTTTTAGCTTATTAAGTTACTAAGTGCTAACTATTTTTTAACTTGCTTATCCATATCTTCAATTTTTACTTTCCAGATTTCTGGACCTGTCACGTGAGCAGATTCACCTGTGCTATCAACCGCAACAGTTACTGGCATATCTTCTACTTCAAATTCATAAATAGCTTCCATGCCCATGTCTTCAAAGGCTACCACTTTCGCTTTTTTGATTGCTTTAGAAACTAGGTAAGCAGCGCCACCAACGGCCATTAAGTACACTGACTTATGGTTTTTAATGCTTTCACACGTAGCTGCGCCACGCTCTGCTTTACCGATAGAGCCTAACAAACCTGTTTCCGCTAACATCATTTCGTTGAATTTATCCATACGTGTTGCTGTTGTAGGGCCTGCAGGACCTACTGCTTCATTACCGATAGCATCAACAGGACCTACGTAGTAAATAAACTTGTCAGTGAAATCTACGGGTAACTCTTCACCTTTAGCTAACATGTCTTGAATACGTTTATGTGCTGCATCACGACCAGTCAAAATAGTACCGCTAAGTAATACGGTTTCGCCAGTTTTCCATTCGGCGATGTCAGCTTTTGTTAAACCATCAACATTGACACGACGGACATTTTCGCCAACTTCCCACGTAATTTCTGGCCATTCCTCAAGTTTAGGTGGCGTTAAATCGGCAGGACCTGAACCATCAAGGTGGAAATGTACATGACGGGTAGCAGCACAGTTCGGGATCATAAACACAGGCTTAGACGCTGCATGTGTAGGTACAGACATGATTTTCACGTCAACCACAGTAGTTAAACCACCTAGGCCTTGTGCACCAATACCTAATTTATTAACACGTTCAAAAATTTCTAAACGTAATTCCTCTTCAGCATTTTGAGGACCACGTTCAATTAAGTCTTGAATGTTTACCGGATCCATTAAACTTTCTTTAGCAAGTACGCCCGCTTTTTCAGCCGTACCACCAATACCTATGCCTAACATACCAGGTGGGCACCAACCTGCCCCCATTGTTGGTAAGGTTTTAACAACCCAATCAGCAACAGAGTCAGAAGGATTTAACATCACCATTTTAGATTTGTTTTCACTGCCGCCGCCCTTAGCGGCAATCATCACTTCAATATGATCGCCAGGCACTAATTCAATATGT
The DNA here is from genome assembly GCF_009832865.1 of Colwellia sp. 20A7. NCBI lineage: Bacteria > Pseudomonadati > Pseudomonadota > Gammaproteobacteria > Alteromonadales > Colwelliaceae > Colwellia > Colwellia sp. 20A7. The sequence continues at coordinate 3,191,365 of NZ_CP047130.1, forward strand.
ACAACAGAAGGCGTATTGTCTTTAGTGTTAGTACGTTTGCCCGCAGGATCGCCAACAATAGAAGCACGTAATGGATTATCTGGATTTAAGTAAGCACGACGAGTACCTTCATCAACCATTTGCTGCACTGTCATATCAGTTTTATCCCACTGAACAGCCATACCCACTTTAACAAAACAAGTAACAATACCTGTATCTTGGCAAATAGGACGTTTGCCTGTAGCCGACATACGTGAGTTAATAAGAATTTGTGCAATTGCGTCTTTTGCCGCTGTGCTTTGCTCTTTATGATAGGCTTTTTCTAGCGCTTGAATAAAATCGAGCGGATGATAATAAGAAATATATTGAAGCGCATCTTCAATACTATCGATTAAGTCTTGTTGCTTGATAATTTTATGGGACATGTTGCTCTCAGCTTTCGTTAAAAATGTAAATTCATTTGGGTATATAAAATGTTTCCATTATAATACCTTTCTATTGAAACTGCTGCTAGTAGCCAATAGCAAAATATGTAGATTTATACCAAGTCCATTAAGTTAGTTGCCACTCAGAGCTTGCCAGCGGTTTGAGAATAAATAGAATTTTTTACCTATAGTTATTCTATATGAAAGAAATTCTGTGCGGTTATCATATCACTGGAAAGCTCCCAAAGGGCGAGTTTAAAAGGTCTATATGCGGCGTTATTGATTTTGATAAGGGAATAATCATTATCTTCAATCAATGCCTAGCCTCTAAACCTTTTAACTCTCGCTGAGTGAGAAGAAACCTATTGGAATTGGTATTATACTCAACATAAACCTAACAAATACCTAATAAATTAATAGGTCAATTAGTAGAGTGACTATCACCTTGCATTCCAATACCTTGCCTTCATTTAATCCATTGACTCTTTCAGTTGAAAAATTCACATTAGAAAATGGAGTTACTCCATTAGACTTATTTACGCCGTTATCAAATAAACCTTGGTCTATTTGGTTAGATTCAGGGCAAAGCCAACATATTGATGTTTGTTTTGATATTCTAGTATGGCAGCCCGAAGTTACTCTATGTACGCACGGGGATAAAACAACGGTGTGTTATATAAAGACAAATAACACTTATATCAGTGAAGAAGATCCATTATATTTATTAGAAAAAGTTCAACAACAAGTTTTATCACCGCTTTCTACCTCACAGCAAAACCTTCCATTTTTAGGCGGTTCTTTAGGCTATTTTTCTTATGACTTAGGTCGACGGTTCGAGAAATTACCAACACAAGCAGAGCAAGATATAACACTGCCTGAAATGGCTGTTGGTATATATAGCCAAGCAATAATATTTGATCATAAACAACAAGAGTTTTATTTAATTTGCCCTCCTGAAAAACGTTCAGAAATAGAATGTTTTATTCAAACTTTATTGGTAAATAAAAAAAGTCGACCATCTGAAACTAAAGAACAAAATTTCACCTTAACATCCAGTTGGCAAAGTAATATGGATAAAGCCACCTACACAGAAAAATTTGAACAAGTTCAAAACTATTTACTGTCAGGCGATTGTTATCAAATTAATTTAGCACAACGTTTTAAAGCACAGTATCAAGGTAATGAATTTGAAGCTTACTGTGCACTAAGAACTGAAAACAAGGCCCCCTTCTCAGCTTTTATTCAATTAGAAAATGCGAGTATATTAAGTGTTTCACCTGAGCGTTTTTTACAAAAAAAACAAAACAAGATTCAAAGTAAACCTATCAAAGGTACTATGCCTAGAAGTACTAATGAAAAAATAGACAAACACAACGCATACATATTAGCTAACTCAATAAAAGATCGTGCTGAAAACTTGATGATTGTTGATTTACTTCGCAATGATATATCTAAAGTGTGTAAACCTGGTACAGTTGTTGTACCTAAACTATTTGATATTGAAAGCTTTCCAGCAGTACACCATTTAGTGAGTACAGTAGAAGGTGAAATTGCCGAACAAAATAGTGCGAGTGATTTATTACGAGGTGCATTTCCAGGTGGTTCAATTACAGGCGCCCCAAAAATTCGCGCTATGCAAATTATTGAACAACTTGAACCACACAGACGCAGCGTATACTGTGGTAGTATTGGTTACATTTCAAGCTGTGGTACTATGGATACTAATATTACTATTCGTACATTAATTTGCGAAAAAAACCAAGAATCCACAGCAACTGCATCTAATAATATATATTGTTGGGCTGGCGGTGGTTTAGTTGCTGATTCTATTGCATCAAGTGAATATCAAGAAACGTTTGATAAAGTAAACTGTATTTTGCCTGTGCTACAAAAGCTGGGGAAATAGAAGGAAGGTAGTAATGGATAAAAATGAATTTCTCTTTAGGTTTCATCTGAAACAACACTTTGATTCTTGTCATACATACCAACATCAAGCACCATTAAAGTCGGCTGCTGTATTGATTGCTTTATTTGATGGCAGTAACAGTAATAATAACAACACCGACGACCCTTTCTCACCTGATGGTTTACAAGTATTATTAACTAAAAGAGCAAGTCACTTAAAACATCACCCTTCACAAATTAGTTTTCCTGGCGGTAAAGTAGAATTAACCGATACAGATTTAGTTCATACCGCATTAAGAGAGGCACAAGAAGAAGTGGGATTAGATCCTAAAGCGGTTAGTGTTATTGGACAACTATCTAATTATGAAATTATCAGTGGTTATCAAATTACACCAATTGTTGCCATGATTAACTCTATTCAAACGTACCAAAAAGATGAAAACGAAGTAGATGAAATATTTCATGTGCCGCTGAAATACTTTTTACAAGATGAAAACCACCATATCGTCGAATCCTATCGGAATGGCCGTCATCACAATGTCCATTTTTATCCTTACCGACACTATAATATATGGGGAGCAACAGCTTCCATGATAAAAGACTTAGTCACGCGAATAAAATAATATAGGTTGTAACAAGTAACAAATTTCAGCTATCATCATGTAAATTAATAACAACAAAATATAAGATTATTCAAATTTTATTCGGTATTTACTTATGATTAGTGTATTTGATATGTTTTCAATTGGCATTGGGCCATCTAGCTCCCATACAGTTGGTCCGATGAAAGCGGCCAAGCTTTTTGTGGATTCACTTAAAAGTGAGGCATTACTTACTAAAACAACTCGGGTTAAATGTGAATTATTTGGTTCGCTCGGTCAAACAGGAATTGGTCACGGCACAGGTAAAGCTGTGATTTTAGGATTATCAGGTGAAGCTCCAGAAAGTATTCTAGTAGACTCCATTGATAAAATTCTTGCACAAGTAGTAGAAACTAAAAAGATTAAACTTGATGGTAGTCATATCGTCAACTTCCCTAAAGATAATGCCATTATTTATCATCATAGAAAAACATTACCTGCGCACGCAAATGCGATGACTCTTTTTGCCTATCAAGACGAAACCCTTCTTTTAGAACAAACATATTACTCTATTGGTGGCGGATTTATTGTACAAGACATTGACTTTGAAAGAGAAAAAGATAAAGCATTATCATTACATGAAAACATTGATAAACCACATAAGTTTACTAATGCCGCACAGTTACTAGCAATAGCCCAAGAAAAAGGCCTTAGTATCAGTACAATCATGATGGATAATGAAAAATGTTTAAATGATGAAGCATTTATTCGTACTAAATTGATAACAATTTGGCAAGCAATGCGCAGCAGCGTAGATCGTGGTATAGCCACTGAAGGCATCTTACCTGGTGGTTTAAAAGTGACTCGCCGTGCACCTGCTTTATATCGCTCTTTAATGGTAGAAAGATCGAATGATCCATTAACAGCGATGGATTGGGTCAACTTATTTGCGCTTGCTGTTAATGAGGAGAATGCGGCAGGAAGTCGTGTTGTTACAGCACCAACAAATGGAGCTGCAGGTATTATTCCTGCGGTATTATGTTATTACGACAAATTTGTAAAACCTGTTTCTGATGATGATTGTAGTCGATACCTTCTTACGGCAGCAGCTATTGGTATTTTGTATAAAACGAATGCTTCTATTTCTGGCGCAGAAGTAGGTTGTCAAGGCGAAGTAGGTGTTGCTTGTTCCATGGCTGCTGGTGCATTAACTGAAATTATGGGTGGTACACCAATCCAAGTAGAAAACGCAGCAGAAATAGGTATGGAACATAATTTAGGCCTAACCTGCGATCCTGTTGGTGGTTTAGTTCAAGTACCCTGCATTGAGCGAAATGCAATGGGTTCAGTAAAAGCCATTAATGCTTCTAGGTTAGCACTTCGCGGTACAGGTACATCAAAGGTATCTTTAGATAAAGTAATCAAAACTATGTGGGAAACAGGTAATGATATGAAAACTAAGTATAAAGAAACTTCTCGCGGTGGCTTGGCGGTAAATATTACAGAGTGCTAATACACCGCCAGTATAAAGTTTAATTAATTAATAATTTAGCTAGTCGATGGCTTATTTAGTTGGTAATTTTATATCAGCAAACATTTCATCGACTTCTGTATTATTTTTTAACAACATAGCCTGAGTAACAACATGTTTATTTAGGTGTGGAGCAAAACGTTCAATAAAATCAAACATGTAACCACGTAAGAAACTACCACGTCTAAAGCCTATTTTAGTCGTACTGGCAGTAAATAAATGACTCGCATCAATAGTAACAAGATCATGATCAATTTTAGGATCAATTGCCATAGTAGCAATGACACCAATACCAATACCTAAGCGAACATAAGTTTTAATTACATCAGCATCTGTCGCTGTAAAAGCAATTTTAGGTACAGCACCCGCTTTTTCAAAAGCAGAATCTAATTCAGAGCGTCCTGTAAAACCAAACACGTAAGTAACTAAAGCATATTTAGCAATATCTTGAATTGTTATATCTGTTTTTCGTGCTAAAGGATGGTCTTTGCAAACAATGATACTGCGATTCCAATGATAGCAAGGCAGCATGACTAAATCGTTATACAGATGAAGTGATTCTGTCGCAATAGCAAAGTCAGCATCGCCTTTTGCTGCTGCATCACTAATTTGTGCTGGCGTACCTTGAGACATTTGTAGTGATACTTTGGAATATTTTTTAATAAAGCCTTGTATCACTTCAGGTAAAGCATATCGTGCTTGTGTATGCGTAGTCGCGATACGTAACTTTCCTTCATCAGGTTGAGTATGCTCACGAGCAACAGCTTTTATGCCTTCAACTTTTGATAGGATTTGTTGAGAAATGTTAATGACTTCTTGGCCTGCAGGCGTAACATGGGTTAAATGTTTTCCACTACGTCCAAAAATTTGAATTCCTAATTCGTCTTCAAGCATTCTAACTTGTTTAGAAATACCTGGTTGAGAGGTGAAAAGCACTTCTGCCGTAGCTGAAACATTCAGGTTATTATTCAGCACTTCAACGATGTAGCGCAATTGTTGCAATTTCATATATATACCAAAGCCAAGATTTTTAGGAACACTCTTAGACCAAAAGGATATACTTAATTGAACATTTATTCCATGTTAAATTGCACTTTTTGTAAATAAAATTCAACATTAACGGCAAAACTCTCTAAAGATTATTTTATTATAAAATATAACTTACAATAAAATAATACAAAAGCGATTAATTTTCATCCTAACTAACAGATTAATTTTCCATCTTAGTTTTTAAATTTTAGTTTCAAGATTAAGTAGCTGAATTAAATCTCATAATTAAATGTAAGTTAGGCTTTGCTAAACATGACATTTTTTGTAGACTGACTGCTATCAAAGTGGATAATTGTTCACATTATTAAAACAAGAGCTTTAACATGATTACTATTATCATAGGTTTACTCGTCACCCTCGTTGTATTTGTTGTGGTTATCAGTGGCTTTCAACAACATAAAGAAAAACAAGATGCAGAAAAAAGAGTTAAAGTAGCAAAACAAAAAGCCATTATGGATGAAAGCGAAGAGCTTATCCTTAATTTAGTGAACCTTCCTTCTAGTCCTAAAATAGCCCAAATATTAGCGAATAGAAGCCTAAGTGCGGCAAAAATAATGCATGAATTAAGACCTGACGTAAAAGGCCTTGAAAGTAGAATGGCCGACCTGACAGCTCAAATCAAAGCAGCAGAAGAATTAGCTGCTAATCAAGGCAGCGAAGAAAATTTTGTATTGCCGGATAATGAACAACAAGTATTAGCGGTTCTACAGTGCATCAAAAAACTGCGTGTGATAATAAAATCAGAACAAAAAAAAGGTGCTCTTGCTCCTCAAACCTTTACACAAGAAGATCAACGCCTAGATGCGATGCAATTAAAAATTAATATAGAAAGTTTAATGAAACGAGGTGTTCAAGCACAAAATAAAGAAATGTTTGGCTCTGCTCGTCAATACTTTGAAAAAGCATTACAAACAATGGCAACTCACCCAATAAAAACCGAGTATATCAATACCAAAAATAGTGAAATTGCACAAAAACTAGAAGATATAACAGACTCATTAAAAGTAACAAATGCTTCTGATGCCGCAAAAAAGGCTAAAGAAGAAGAAAATGAATTAGATATTTTATTTCAACCTAAAAAGAAATGGTAACAGTGCTAAGCTACCTGCCTATAGATTAAAACTAAGCCAGCTTTTGCTGGCTTTTTATTACCGCTTTACCCAGTGAGACTATAACGTGGAAAAATACAATTCCATTACACTAAACTCCTTCTTACGTAGAACGGTGAAGGCATATGCTTTAAAATCTCATATAAGAGAACAAGGCTGCGAGCTAAAACGTATTGGTCGATCACGCCACTGGCTTCTTACCGCAAGCTTTGACCAGCTACAGGCAATAATTACCTATATAGAGTCATCAAATGAACCTAGTTGGTCATGGTTAACCAAATTATTAAGAAATGAGTATCAACACTTAAGTCATGATGAACTACTTAGGATTGCATCAACAATAGAGAAAGTCACAATTAGTGCTCTTATTGCTAGAACTGACTGTACCATTGCTCAAGCAAGGCAAGTTATTGATGAATTAGAAGGGTTAGATTAGAGCTGTTACTTGAAGTAAGCGGTGAGCCTTGAGTTAATGATGACGAAAAATTTATTAATAAAAATAACGTCAACTTTTAACACTCATGGCCCACCACTATAAAAATCAATCTTCTTTAGCTACTGATTTTTTCTTTGTCGCTACTTTCTTTTTAGCTACTTTTTTCTTAGGCTTAGGAATATCTTCAACCCATTTACCGTCGATGTACTTTGCGGTCCAACCTGTTGCTTTTGGCTTATCATCAGTCAAAATTTCAGTCATAACATATTGTTCTTTTGTTTTACGACTGTAACGTACTACCGATAAGTTACCTTCATGGTCTTCAGCAGGCGCATCGGCTAAGTAGTAAAATTTAGAAGATATTCTATCTCTAAAACGTTTTAACTCAGCAACTTTTGGCGCTCTTGTTTCACGCGAGCGAGGGAAAGTGTTGGCCGCTAAGAAAATTCCAGCAGCACCATCTCGTAATACAAAATGAGCATCAGATTTTTCACACTCAAGCTCAGGCAATTGAACAGGATCTTCTTTTGGCGGCGCAGCTTCACCGCTTGCTAACAACTTACGCGTATTTTTACATTCATCATTAGTACAATCAAAATACTTACCAAAACGACCTGACTTTAACTCCATATCAGCTTCACAACGATCACACTCTAATACAGGACCATCATAGCCCTTAATTTTAAATGTGCCCTGCTCCACTTCAATGCCATCACAGATAGGGTTATTACCACAAACATGTAATTTACGTGTTTCATCAATAAGGTAACTATCCATTGCTGTATTACACTTTTGACAACGATGCATTGCTCGTAGAGCTTCAGTTTCTTGATCTTCAGCCAAAACACTAACGGCTTCTTCACCTGGTGTTAAGTTCATGGTGGTTGTACAACGCTCTTTAGGCGGCAAGGCATAACCTGAACAACCTAAAAACACACCTGTAGACGCCGTTCGAATACCCATTTTACGACCACAGGTAGGACAGTCAATATCCGTTAATACCGGATTATTATTTGGCATTCCACCTTCTTCAGAGTCCATATTAGCCAGCGCTAATTTTTCACTAAAGTTTTTATAGAATTCATCTAAAACACTTTTCCAGTCAAGTTCACCTATGGCTATAGCATCAAGCTCTTGTTCCATATTCGCAGTAAAGTCATAACTCATTAATTTTTCAAAACTAATAGAAAGACTATCGGTAATTATTTCACCCATTTTTTCAGCATAAAAGCGTTTTTTATCTAAACGTACATAGCCACGATCTTGAATGGTTGAAATAATAGATGCATAGGTTGATGGTCGACCAATAGAACGCTTTTCTAACTCTTTAACGAGTGACGCTTCACCAAAACGAGCTGGTGGCTTAGTAAAGTGTTGAGTTGGTTCTAAATGATCAAGTGTTAATACTTCACCTACCGCTAAGTCAGGTAAATGTTTATCATCACCTTTAGCAAGTTGTGGATGAACACGCGTCCAACCATCAAATTGCATTACACGACCTTTAGCTTTTAAATCAAAATCCGCAGCACTAATGGTTAGCGTGCTAACAGTATAACGGGCAGCAGTCATTTGACAGGCAACAAACTGGCGCCAAATTAAATCGTAAAGCTTTTTAGCATCAGCATCTATACCTTCCATAAATGCTGATTCAACTTTCACATTAGATGGACGAATCGCCTCATGCGCCTCTTGAGCACCTGCTTTTGAACCATATACTTTCGGTTTTTCAGGAAGATAGTTCTCCCCAAAACTCTTACCAATAAAAGTACGACACATTTCAACCGCATCTTTACTTAAATTAGTTGAATCGGTACGCATATAAGTAATGTGACCAGCTTCATATAAGCGTTGAGCTAACCCCATTGTACGTTTAACACCGTAACCTAATTTAGTACTTGCTGCTTGTTGTAACGTAGAAGTAATAAATGGCGCAGAAGGCATACTTTTTGAAGGTTTGTCTTCACGTTTACTAACTACATAATTTGCAGGTTTTAAAACGGCTAATGCTTTGTCTGCATCTGCTTTATTAGTCGGTTTAAACGCTTTACCATTTTCATGAGTAACATCTAAGGTTAATGCTTCTCCAGAAGTAGCATGCGTATCGGCAATAATATCCCAAAATTCTTTAGGATCGAATGCTTTAATTTCTCTTTCTTTTTCAACAACTAATTTAACAGCAACTGATTGAACACGCCCAGCCGATAATCCTCTAGCCACTTTTTTCCACAACAAAGGGCTAACCATAAAGCCAACAACACGGTCAAGAAAACGACGTGCTTGTTGAGCATTAACACCAGGCATACTTAATTCACCTGGTGTTGCAAACGCTTGTTGAATAGAACTTTCAGTTATTTCATTAAAAACAACTCGGCGAAATTTATCGTCATCGCCACCAATCAGCTCTTTTAAATGCCATGCTATCGCTTCTCCCTCGCGATCCAAATCGGTTGCGAGATAGATGGTGTCAGCTTTTTCAGCAAGTTTTTGAAGTTCAGATACAACTTTTTCTTTACCGGGAAGTATTTGATAATTAGCGGCCCAATTTTTCTCTGGGTCTATTCCCATACGATTGACCAACGCTAATTTATCGCGCTTCGCTTTATATTTAGCTTTTGCTTCAGGTGCCATTTTACGCACTTCTGCTGGTGATTTAGCGGCGACTTTTTTACCCGTACTGCTGTGAGGTAAATCGCGAACATGACCAACACTCGACTTTACAATAAAGTCTTTACCTAAATATTTATTAATTGTCTTCGCTTTGGCTGGCGACTCGACAATAACAAGTGATTTTGCCATAAAAATTTGTAATCCTGCTTATTCGACAGTTTATCTACACATGAAGATAAATTAATTTTTGTTTTATTATTCATTTATTGTTTGAGCTAAAAAGTGCGAGCATGCCCTTTAACCTCACTCAAACAAAGATAAAAATAGTTTCATTTAAAAAATATGGGTTGCATACCTATTTATACATATATCTATAAATATGCAAATTAACAAGTATTTATTTTTTGAGCTTACTTACTCGCCTATTACTAAAGACTGCTTTTGGCTATAATAACCAAAGACTCATACCAAGTATTAACATCAAGCTTAATTACACTACTTAATACCCATTTGTGCGCAATCATAATCGACTTTGCCAGAAAAAATAAGGGTTAAATTCTAAAAAACTAATTTAAGCTTGTAATTTTTAATAATTAAAACCGCTTATAGAGATAAATATGTCGCAATTATCCGAACAACTAAAAAATAAATTAACACAATGTTTATGCCCCCCTGGTAATGGTGTTTTTACCGTAAATACGGCCAAAGAGCGTAAAGAGCAGCTACACCAAACAATCTTTGGTCAAGCCACCGGTATTGACGATTTATGGAAAAGTTCGTTAGACGGGCTTTCTGATGCATCTAACGCCGTTATTTTAGGCGTAGCATCAGATTGCGGCGGTGGAATATTACGTGGTGCTAATTGGGGCCCTTTATTTATTCGCAGTACATTGCTTGAAAACTACCCTGAGCTGAACACTTTTGATCTAGGAGATGTTCGTGTTATTCCACATTTGCTTTCAGATAAATATTTAAACGAAGCCACCATCGCTAATTGTCGTAAAGCTTTGTATCAAAATGTTCAGAGTGACTATTATGTTAGCCCTTTAAGCATTACTGAAGACGTTCTACATGATTTTTATGCTACATTTCCTGAAAAGGGTATTTTTGGTTTAGGAGGCGATCATAGTGTCAGCTATCCTTTAACAAAAACATATTTACAAGCTAAAAAACAACAAGGTAAGCGTGTCAGCATTATTCACTTTGATGCACACACAGACTTATTAATAGAACGTTTAGGTATCGATTTATGTTTTGGATCTTGGTGTACTCATATTTTAAATGACTTACCTGCACCTGAACATTTAATTCAAGTGGGCATTCGTTCAAGTGGTAAACCTAAATCTCATTGGGAAAGCACTTTTGGCGTAAAACAACATTGGGCACATGAAATTAAAGATTTAGGTATAGAAACAGTTATTAGTAATATTCTTGCCCAATTAGCACAACAAAATATTGATGAACTTTATGTTAGTTTTGATATTGATGCTATTGACGACAGTTATGCTTCAGCTACTGGAACGCCAGAGCCTGACGGATTAATGCCACAAGAGGCCATGCAAATATTGCAAGCCATTGCAGCGAAATACCCTATAACAGGTGCAGATATGATGGAGATAGCACCGTTTACAGACAGCTCTGGCTTAGGGATTATTAGTCAAGAAAAAACATTAAAAGTAGCAGGTGAAATTTCTGCATTTTTATTGAAAGCGATGGCGTAATAAAAAATGGTTAAATAATGATTACAGAAGGCAAATATTTTTTCCCAATTTAGATAATTATTTTTTATTGCCTTACTATTTAGCATCTTTAACTTTTTATTGAGTAACAAACATAAAATGGCTCCTAATGGAGCCATTTCTTTAACTATAACTATTTATGTTAAGTCGTTAATTTGCATCTGAACATGAACTTGAACTACCAAAAGGGCCAGTGGGAAAGATAAAGGCCGCTGGAGGTACATTTTCGTTGAGTACATCTTCAGAAAGAACACTTAAATTAAAAAGAGCATTAGCAAAGCTTTCTGTACCTTTAACTCGCGTAGAAACAATTAATTCTATTTTAACCCAGCCACCATAAACTTCGGCATACTCTATATCAATTAACGCTCGACCTTGTTCATCAGTTGTAACAGTACCTTTAGCATTCACAATATTGCCCGGCGTTAACTGTCCATCACCATTAATATCTTCCTCATAAAGAATATCATCTAAAATACCATTTATATTAATATCTTCATTAGCACAGGTTGCAAAAGGTTGGACTACGTAAGAGATAAACTCACCACTTTCATCAAGCTCTTTCTGCCAAAGGCCTTTGGTGTATTCTTTAGGAATGGCCGAAACAGTTAAGTCAATATTTGGAATAGGATTTGAATCTATATCAGTTACAAACACGGAATACTGCTTATTATACGTATTAATATCTGACTGCAAAATAGTATTACCTGTGCCTAAAGCAATAAATACTTCACGATCTGCAACCGTTATATTAACCGCATCAGAAATTTCAGGTGACGCACCTCTAACTTTTGCTTTAATCGTTATACCATCATGGGCAGAAGTACTATTAGAAGTATAAACTGTTGAAGCACCACCATTACTATCAGTTACTGCAGAAGCAGGATAAATACTACCATTAGTAACATCATCCAAATCAAAATCAACGGCTTGATTTTTAACTAAATTACCAACCGAATCTCTAACAATGACAGAAATCGTTGATGTTTGTTGATTAGGCCCAATTGAAATAGGAAACGCTTGTGCTATTAATCGATGTGGTTCATCAGCAACAAATTCAAATTCGAGTTGGTTATGTAATTCAATTACTTTGCCATTGTCATTCGTTGTACCGATAAAAGTTAATATTACTTTACCTGCATTGTTGGATGTTAATGTTGCTACTGCTTGACCTGCTTCAGTTACAACCGAAGCTTCTTCTAAAGAGCCTCGGGTTGCAGTAAAGCTTACAGTACCATCAACAGGAACACCTGCTCTTAACCAAGTTAAAGTAATACTTGCTGTTTCTGATAATGGCACATCTGGCACTGTGGTAACTGACGGGTCAATAGCATTACTCCCGTTAGAAAAGCCAGTAATTAGAAAAGTATCGGCTTGAACACTAACCTCTTCTTCAACGGTAGCACCAAAAGCGCTAGCAATAAGACTATTTGTACCTTCGCTAGTACCGGCAACTGTTAATTGAACTTGGCCATTAGCATCTGTTCTGATTTCTCCAGTCGGTAAGGTAATGTTTGCAACATTACCTCCAACCTCAGTTGGTATACCAGATAATGACAAGTCAACTAAAGCTCCCGCCAAACCATTCCCATCAGAATCTAATAACTTAACCGTGTAGTTATTAACATCATCTACGGCTAAAACCGAAGAGCCTGTCAGCGAGATTGTAGTACCGACAACAAGTATATCTAAATTATCACTAACACTATCGCTTTTGACACTGACCGAAATAACACGATTTTTACTATCTGTTTCTGTAGCTAAGTTTCTAACAACCTTACCGTCGGTACCAGTGACATCTGAAGTGATACTATTACCTTCATCATCTATGACAAAACCGATATCTCCTGATGTTGAGCTAAAATTGATACTAACACCTTCAAGTAAATTATTATCAGCATCTTTTGCTATAGCAGTTAAAAGAATCACTTCTGCTCCACTTGAAGCAAGTTGTTGGGAGCTAGCTAATAATGTAATGCTGCTAGCTGCGACGGTAGTTGAATCAGGATCTGTTGTGTCAACTGCTTCACCACCTACTGAAAACCCCTCACCACCGCCACCACATGCAACTAGTGTAGTTAACGTCATTAATAACAGTGTGAAACTAAAGCGTCGAAGTAACTCCATAAAAGGTATTCCTATTGTCTTTTGATTAATTTACATAAATCATATTAACTGATAAATAACAAAAAAGTACAATTTAATCCCTTAAATTCTCCAAAAAAGCTTAAGCTTCAAGCAAGTTAAGAGAAAAATCAAATAATCCAAACGCTAAATTTGCAAAACAGTTTTTAATCCCTCTATTTATTGTTAATCTATTAAGCTAATAATATTAATAATGTATTTACACACTATGACAACTCTCCAAAAAAGCAGTTTAACTACCCGAATAGTTATCGGCATGATTTCAGGTATAGCCCTAGGTTCTTTTTTACAATGGCTAATGCCTAATGGTGACGACTTAGTTTTCAACTTATATTTATTCGAGTTATCACTTCAGAATTTTCTTGTTGATGGCGTACTTGAAATTATTGGTCAAATATTTATGGCTAGTTTACGTATGCTAGTAGTGCCATTAGTTTTTGTATCCCTTGTGTGCGGTGTTTGCTCACTTCAAGATACAACAAAACTCGGCAGAATAGGCGGTAAGGCGATAGGTTTATATCTAATAACAACAGCAATAGCGATAAGCTTTGCTATTTTCGTTGCCATTATTGTTGGTCCAGGTGAAGGCGTAGGTATGACGGCTAATACAAGCTTTAGTAGTCGAGAAGCGCCGTCATTAGCTCAAGTAATTATTCAAATGTTTCCAACCAACCCATTTGAAGCGTTTGCACAAGGAAAAATGCTACAAATTATCATTTTTGCCTTACTTTTTGGTATTGCCATTGCTTTATCTGGTAAGGCTGGTGAACGAATAGCGAGTTTATTTGAAGACTTAAGCGAAGTTATCATGCGCTTAGTAGCGATACTAATGAACCTTGCGCCTTACGGTGTCTTTGCATTATTGGCGACGTTATTTACTACCGTTTCACTTGAAACCTTTGGTAATTTAATCGTTTATTTCTTAGTTGTATTGTTTGTATTAATTGGACATGCAGTCATTACTTACCCCGTCATACTAAAACTAATGACTGGTTTAAACCCGATTATTTTCTTAAAGAAAATGCGTGATGCTTCTATTTTTGCTTTTTCTACAGCAAGTTCTAATGCCACTATTCCAGTTACTCTAGAAACAGCGACAAAAAAAATGGGAGTAAAGAACTCAATTGCTTCATTTACAGTGCCTTTAGGAGCAACCATTAATATGGACGGAACAGCAATTATGCAAGGTGTTGCTACTGTATTTATTGCACAAGTGTTTAGTCAAGATTTAACCTTAGCTGATTATGTAACTGTAGTATTAACAGCAACGCTTGCCTCTATTGGTACTGCTGGTGTTCCTGGTGTAGGGTTGATTATGTTGGCTATGGTGCTGGATCAAGTCGGTCTACCGGTTGAAGGCATTGCTTTAATTATTGGTGTTGATCGCCTATTAGATATGACGAGAACGGCGGTTAATGTCACTGGTGATAGCATGGTAAGTATTATTGTCGCAAAATCGGAAGGACAATTTGATAATGATATGTACTTAGATGAAAAGGCTGGAAGCAAGATTGAAGATATCGATTTTCATCATTTAAAAGATTAAGTCTTAGTCATGATGAAATAGGTTATAAGCTTGTCAAACTGTAAAGACCTTCTATATGCTTTTACAAAAATAATATATAGAAGGTTACTAAGCTGAGTATTTTAAAAGCTTAATACTATGACTTAAATAAGCGTATTTTAAGTAAACATAATTTAAGTAAGCATAAGTTAAATAAACCTTAGAAAGCCTTTCTAAGGTTTATCGTTTATTTTTAACCAGGAAATATACGGTTTTTCTGCATTAACTTACCTAATATACCGTCAACAGAAAGTGACGCCGCTTTAGAAAACTTCTCTGCTAAACCTTTCTTAACTTCATATTTAATTGCGACAACTTTATGACTTTTACTTAGTTTTTGTAAATAATCATCACTTGTTTGAATGCTATCAACTAAGCCAAGCTCTAATGCTGTTGTACCAAACCAATGTTCACCCGTTGCAACTTTAGCTAAATCTAAACTTGGTCTGTGTGCGCTAACAAAATCTTTAAACAACACATGAGTTTCTTCAAGCTCTTCAATAAATTTTTCTTTACCTTTTTCGGTGTTTTCACCAAACATTGTAACAGTACGCTTAAACTCGCCAGCAGTGAATTGCTCAAAATCAATATCATTTTTCTTTAATAACTTATTAAAGTTAGGTAACTGAGCAATAACTCCGATAGAGCCGAGAATAGCAAAAGGTGCTGCAATTATGTTGTTTGCAACACAAGCCATCATATAGCCTCCTGACGCAGCAACTTTATCGACAGAAACTGTTAAAGGTATTTCATGTTGACGAATTCGATCCAATTGTGATGAGGCTAAACCATAACCATGCACCATACCGCCACCACTTTCTAATCGTACAAAAACTTCATCATCTTTTGTAGCCACAGACAAAATAGCAGAAACTTCTTCACGAAGAGAGCTTACTTCTTTAGCATCGATGCTCCCTTTAAAATCAAGCACAAACACTTTTGATTTGCTTTTAACTTCAATGTCATCGTCTGATTTTTCTTTTTTCTTAGCCAATACTTTATCGGCCTTAGCTTTTTCTTTTGCTAATTTTTTATCCTTTTTTTCTTTCTGTTTTAACTCTTCGTCATTTAATAAAGCATGAACAATTTCTTGTTCAACTTCTTCAAACTGTTCAGACAAGTCAGTGATTTCTAACTCACCTTTTTTATGTTTATGCTTAATAGCTGAGGCTGTAGCTACGACAACAATAGCAACAACGGCAATGACAAAAGTTATTGTTTTGGCTAAAAACAATCCATATTCGTATAAAAATTCCAAGCTTATCTCCTGAGCGTTTAACGCTATTTTAAATTTTCAAATCAAGGTGTTATATGGGGGTAAAAAAAACAAAAAAAAGCCCTTAGTTTTTACTAAGGGCTTATATGTTAGATCGCACGCCTAATTAGAACTAATATTTATTTCACTAATAATATTAGCACTAATATCTTCCTCGCTAAACAATAACGGCCTTAAAGCAGTAGTTTCTGAGTATAATCTATTTTGATCATCGACATGCACAGAGTTAGTATCTGATGACTGAGAATAGCTAAGTATCCCGCGAGCACTTGGTCCATTATCGGTAAAGTTAACAACAAACATCCAGCTTGAACCATAATTTATATGGTACCCTTCTGTAGTTAAACCTGATGATACCGGCTGTGCGGTTTCTACATCAATAACAGGTGGGTATTGGTGTATTGGCATTAAGGTGTCATCGGATTGTGCCGAAGAAAACACATTAAACCCACCTTCCTGGTGCATACTCCCCGCCCATGGAAATTTAGTACCACTAGCGCTGCCACTTGCCATCGTTTTCTCAGTAAATTGAATATCACCTATCATCGCATCCAACGCTAAACCTGAAGATTCCACGTTTTTAATTGCTCCAGCCAGTGATTTTAAGGCAGAGCCGTCATTAACTAAGGTATTCGGTGTTGTGCTTGCTAAATCAGGATCAAACGGAACAGATAATTGATTTTCACTATTAAATTTAAATGAAAACTCTCTAAACAAATGCGCTCCACTGCTCTCTTTATTGAAGCGTTTATCCCAATTAGCCAGTACAGAACAACCAGCAGAAACATCAACAGCAATACCGTTGTCTAACATAACTAATGTATTACCTTGTGCCTGGCATTGCGCAATTAAATCATCAACCACTGCTTCCGCTAAATAAGTTCGATTATTTAATAAAGCTTCCTCAACCTCTTGTGCGGAAAACTTGTTATCTTCACCTGAACTATCTCCTAACATTTTTAAGCCCATACGCGTTCTTAACGACAAAGGACTAAAGTCGTCTCCATATAGAATTGAAAACCCTGACAACGGCGTTGTTGGATTGGTAAACCAATAAGGATCATTTGAATTTTGAACATAGTCGGTGTTTAGCAGCTTAGGCGCTTGCTCATAGTTATTTAATCTATTAGGTTCAAACAAAGCTGTATTTCCTGGAAGAATATCAAAGCCAACTGATTGACGTGTTGCTACTAATACCGGATCTGTCCTCATTAAACCAAGAGCTGTATCATTTAGATTTAATACACGGGATTTATCTATATAAAAAGCATTACCCTGATCATCTGCATACATAGTATTTACCCAAGGAATCCCATCAAAATCCTTAAAGGCTTGTTGAAATTCGTCAAGGTTAGTCGCTAAGTTCATCGCTAACCAGTGATCAATCATATGGATATTTTCTTTAGCTGCATCACGTAACGTAAATGCATGACTTGCTGTCCACTCCATACCATTACTGGGCGGTGTTTCAATAATTAAGCCGTGATGTGAATAATAATAATCTTTCGATAGAATAACCGATTGCCCACCGCCAGCTGCCACTTCAACATAGTAAGTTTTTTTCTCTATATCACGACTCTCACCGTCCACATTGTATTGCTGATTGTTCTCATCTTCTAAACTTAATTGATAAACAACAAATCGACGTGACTTAGAAACAGTATGCGTCCAACCTAAGTTTTGGTTAAAACCAATATTTTGTACTGGGAAACCTTGTAAAGCGCCGCCCATTACATCCATAACATCAGGAATAGTAATATGTGATTGATAGAATCGTAAATGTCCTGTGTGTGGAAAATGTGGATTAGCCAGAAGTATACCTTTGCCATTTTCTGTTTTGTCTTTACCGATTCCCCAGCCATTAGAGCCTAAATCACCTAAATCTATATTCGTATCACCAAATGTAGAAGATATTGATGCAACATTGGCAATAATGTCGTTTGTATAACCTACTTGGGATTGCTCAGAAGCTCCTTTTGCACGAGCACCAACATAAGGTAAATATTCAGTTGCACTACTTGGGTTAGCTAAAAAAGCAAGTTGCATAAATGTAGAATTAGCACCACTCGCATATTGGGAAGTAGCAAATAGATAAGCTGTTAGATCTACTGCCGTAATAACGTTTACCCAAGGTGAACCTGCACAAAAAGGTGCCAAGTTTTCAATACCCGTTTCTTGGATATATTTATTATAACCAGCGACATAGCCTTCAATTGTTGCACGAGTATTTTCTGACAAACTTGGGTATAATTTTTTTGCTGAGTTCATCACACCTAATGCATGGTAACCAAAATCAGAAATAATATTACCTGAATCGCCTGAGCCTAAAACCTTATCAGGACCAAAATATTTAGAACGCTCACTACGTACTTTAAGTATTTGATCTGCCAGAATACAAGCATTGTCTTGCGCATAAGCGTAGCCCGAGCCAAAAGCAACACTTTGTAAATTATCACCTGTTATATGAGGTACGCCATAACGAGTACGTCGTATATTGGCACTCAGTGTTCCGTCTTCATCAAAGGCAACCAAGCTTGGAGACTCTACAGGTGGAACTACCGGCTGTGGCAGCTCCGTATTTTTATCATTATCACTTCCACAGCCGGTTAAACCAAAGAGTATAGCCAAACCTAAGAAACATCCGTTTTTATTAATCATTTTCTATCCCCGATTATTTATTATTGTCACATTAAGACTAACATTAATAAAAATAAAAACATCAGAGCAGTTAAGGTTAAATAACTATCAAACTAGGCACTTTAATTACTATTTAGCATATAGCTCGCTAACCTAAATACATGCTAGTTTTAAGCAAAAAAAAAGCCTTTAGTTTTATAACTAAAGGCTTTTGATTATTTAATGTCCCGTCCTGATATGGATTATCAGCTATTTCACAACGGCATCATTTTGCACTGAAATAAGATGTCCGTTACTACTGAAGAAATTAGCGACTTGGCTTTGCATTTCTGTTGTTGCTGCGCTAGTCATAACAGCATCAGGCGCTTCACCTCTTGATCCTGGCGTTGGATCTAAGATCGAACCATGATGACCAAATAAGTAACGTACAGCGCCAGATATTGGCGAATCTGCATCCTGAGTAGTTTCCGAAACACCTGGTAAGCCTAATAATGCAATAGCACCTTCTGTACCACCAAACGGTGCTGTTGACACAGTATTAGGAATTACTTGGTCACTAAGATTATCACTACCATTACCCACAACTTCAATTAAATGAGTTGGTGTATTGGTTGCTACCATCATCGCCGCATAATTAGCAGGGTCACCAGCATCAGTTACCGTTTGTGCTGCAAAAGCAAATTGGGTAAAGGTTGCACCTAATTCAGCTTGTTGTGCAGACGTAAGTAAGGCATAAAACGCTCTAAAATAGCCAACCAATTCAGCTTCTGTAGGTGTTGTTTCACTCAAGTGAATTTGTGCTACATAGCCTTGGAATTCTTCTGAAGCAGCATAAGCTAAGTTTGATTTAATAACATCACCAAAAGCTCCTGACTCCATTAAGAAATTAGCCACCATCACACCTGGCATCGCAAGACTATTTGTCTTAACGGCGAATAAAGGATCAACTTGCGGATCAAGAGAATTATTCGCTAATGCGATAAAGTTCATACCCGTAATCGCGCCTAATGAATGACCTAAGAAATGAACATTGGAACTATCAATGTTAATTGAATTACCTTCTGTATCCGCCCCTCCTAAGAAATTCAAACCTAATCGTAACCCCATTAAATCAGACGTTGATTGGCGTAAGTTATCGCGGGTAGTCAATAAGCTAGCTAAGTTCATATAATGTGTAGCAGATACCGTTGAAGCATTAATATCATCTACACCATCAGGAGTGCCTGCAGGTCCTGTTATATCAAAGCCTCGGCTACCATGTAATGGATGATCAATAGCTACAGTTGAAAAACCATAAACTGAAAGAAGACCAGTAAGTGCTAGCATATCTTCTTTTTTAGACGTTATGCCATGCTGTAATATTACTACTGGCCAGCCACTTTCAGGCTCCACTAAATTAGCCGGTAAACCTAACCCTTCTCGAACAGCATTAGCAACATTTACATCTGGCGTTGTCATTTGTACAACAAGCGACATATCTGCATTAGCTTTAGGTACTGGACTATATTTAGTTAGATTACGTTCGGTATCAATGCCTAAATCACGAAGCCCTGGCGCTGCTAGCCCCTGAGCTTGAGAAATAGCCATACATGTTCCGTCAGATACGCTCGTCGCATCAGCAGGAATAGCGTCAGGATTACTAACTGCAAGACCTGCTAACATAGCACCAGAATCACATAATGATTTCCACCAATCATTAATAGGTGCCATTGGGTTTTCAGCTGAAGGGATACCTAAATAATAAGGTAAAGTAATACTACCCTGCATAAAGTTAGCAGCTGAATATAACGGTATTAAGGTTTCAGGTATTCTTCCTGTTAAAATATCAGCAACTGACATGCCGGTATCTTGCATACCAATGGTTGGTATACCTTGCATGGCATTAGCGACCATCACAGGAACATTATTAGCGCTTAACGCTTTAACCGTTGAAAGTACATCCACAGTCGATTGCGTAGTAAATGCCATTGTATAGATAAGTGAGTCTTTATCAGCTCCTGCCGCTACAATTGCATTTTCATAACTATTAATTACACCTTGTAAGCCTTTTTGTGCATCACTGGCTAATGGGTGAGTAGTAATATCTTGACGAACTGATTCATAGGCTGTTGAGCCTGAAATAGCTTTACCATTATTATCTTGTAGGTTATTTGTTAATGCCAATACATAGCCTGTTTTAGCTTTAAGAGGCTTCAACGGTATCACGGCAACACTATTACCTGATGCCTGGCTAATAAAATCAACACCAAAAGTTAATTCACCAACAACGGTACAAGCAGCACCACGTGGAACTTCTTCACAACCAGGGTCACCACCCATTAAGGTTTCATATATTTTTACGGATGCAGAGCTAAAAGCAGAGTTACTATCAAGTGATGTCCCCTCAGGGAAGTCAATATTAAGTACAAATGGGTTTGTTGTAGACCAGCCATCTAAAGCGCTTAAAGCAAAAAATGGATCCGATGAGTCGGTAGGGTCACTAACAGGAAGATTTAATGAGCCATCTTGACTACCTTGAAAGAGTAAATCATTAGGTACTGATAAAATACCACTCGCTGGGTCAAATATAATCCTTGCAGGAGCAACGATAGGCGTACCATTTTCAACAGCATCTTGTTTTACGTCTTCAACGGTTTCACTATCACAGCCACTCAAACCGAGTGCGCTAACTATAGCTAAACTAAGAACTAATTTTTTCATTTTTATCTCCCCTATGCTTATTTTATTTCTATTATTTTTTAATAAGTGCATGCTATTTGTTATAGTCGTTTACTTCAGATTACACAGTAAACATCAAATTAACTAATTAGACCAGTTAATAAACTTAACGCAAGCGATAACAATGTGCCAGTTGTTTTTCAATTTTAATTGATTTATTTCTCGTTATTAGAAATAAATCTAAGTAAAATGCTTATTATACAAATGAAAAATCATTAATACCTAAACTCGGATAAGAAATGTTTGAATATACTATTATAGATAAAAGTTTAGAAAATAAAATAATACTCATCACCGGCGCAGGCGCAGGTATAGGCAAAGAGGCGGCAATAACTTACGCTAAACTTGGCGCCACAGTTATTTTACTTGGAAAAACAGTAAGTAAACTTGAAGCTGTTTATGATGAAATAATAGCATTGGGTTTAGCCGAACCAGCGATTATCCCATTAGATTTAAAAGGTGCAACTAAGCAAAACTATATTGATATGTCAGCAACAATTGCTAGTCAATTTGGTCGATTAGATGGTGCGTTGCTTAATGCCTCTATATTGGGAGAATTAACACCATTTACTCAAATACATGAACAGATATTTAACGATGTTATGAAAGTAAATGTGAATGCTCAATACCTGTTAGCACAAGCATTAATTCCAACATTACAGTTAGCGCCAAATGCCTCGTTAATATTTACCTCTTCTGGTGTTGGTAATCAAGGCCGCGCTTACTGGGGAGCATACAGCATATCTAAATTTGCGACTGAAGGTATGATGCAAGTTATTGCTGACGAATATGAAAATTCTACTTTACGCACCAATGCAATTAACCCTGGAGCGACTAATACAGGTATGCGCACCAGCGCTTACCCAGCAGAAGATAAAGATAAATTAGCCACCGCTACTGATATAATGCCGCTTTATGTTTACTTGATGTCTGATGACAGTATAGCTGTGAATGGCAAAACCATAAAAGCACAATAGAATAGCTAAAGCCTGTTTATTGTATAGGAAAGTATTCTTATGAATACTTTCCTTAAAACAAACCCGTTACAAATTACCTTAATTCTCTTCTTAATATTTTACCAACATTAGTTTTAGGTAATTCATCCCTAAATTCAACTAGCTTAGGTACTTTATAGTTCGTTAAGTTTTCACGACAATGCTTAATGATTGTCGCCTCGTCTAAACCTTTTTGCTTGGCCACAACAAATATTTTTACCATTTCCCCACTAGCTTCATTAGGTATTCCTATAGCAGCAGCTTCAGCAACGCCCTCGAGCATCATAACTACTTCTTCAATTTCATTAGGGAATACATTAAAACCAGAAACAATAATCATATCTTTCTTACGATCAACAATTTTGAAATAACCGTGCTCATCCATATAAGCAATATCACCTGTTGCTAACCAACCATCTTTTAAAATTTCTGCCGTTGCTTCATCACGGTTGTAATACCCTTTCATGACTTGTGGCCCTTTTACCCACATTTCACCGGCTTCTCCGAGCGCAGCTTCACAACCATCATCCAACATAATTTTAATATCGGTTGATGGTGCAGGCAAGCCAATAGTTCCATTATAATGTTCTTGGTTATAAGGACTTAAAGACACCATCGGCGCGCACTCTGTTAAACCATAACCTTCCAATAACCGAGACCCTGTGACTTTTTCCCAGCGCTCAGCAACTGGCCTTTGAACTGCCATACCGCCACCCAAAGACATTTTAAGGGTTGAAAAGTCTATATCTTTAAAGCCTGGTGTATTTAATAAGCCATTAAATAATGTATTAACGCCAGTTATAGCAGAGAATGGGTACTTCCCTAACTCTTTAATAAACGCTGGCATATCACGTGGATTTGTAATAAGTAGATTAGTACCACCTAAGGTAATAAAAGTTAAGCAATTAGCTGTTAATGCAAAAATATGGTAAAGCGGTAAAGCGGTTACAACTAATTCTTTTCCTTCTTCAAGCAGCGGTTTTATTGCAGCTTTAGCCTGCTCTAAATTAGCAACCATATTCCGATGCGTTAACATTGCACCTTTTGATAAACCAGTTGTTCCACCGGTATATTGCAAAAAAGCCAAATCATCACCGCATAACTCTATAGGGGTAAAATCTAATTTTCGTCCTTTAGTTAAGGTGCTATTAAAAGGTACAGCATCAGGTAAATTAAATGCTGGCACCATTTTTTTAACATACTTTACAACAGCATTAACAACTTTACCTTTTACAAAACCAAGACGGTCACCTAGTGATGTCATAATGATATGCTTAACAGGCGTTTTATCAATGATATTTTCAAGCGTGTGGGAAAAATTCTCAATAATTAACATAGCTTTAGAGTCAGAATCTTTAAGTTGATGCTCTAATTCACGCGCTGTGTATAAAGGATTAACATTAACAACGGTTAAACCCGCTAGAAGTGCCCCAAATAAGGCAATAGGATATTGCAAAGTATTCGGTACCATAATGGCAAATTTATCGCCCTTAACTAGTCCGAGATCTTTTTGTAAATAAGCAGCAAAAGCAGTTGCTTGCTCTGCTAATTCTGCATACGTTATTTCTACTCCCATATTAATGAAAGCAGCTTTATCACTATATTGAGTAGTGTACTTATTAAACATTGCCACTAATGAAGGATATTTATCTGGATTTATTTCAAATGGGACTCCAGGGGGATAACTTTTTTCTAGCCAGATTTTTTCCACAATATCTTCCTCATATATTTTTTAGCAACTACTTAATAGTGTAGCTTATTGTTTGTATATATCACTTCATCAATACTGAAGCTTTAATTAGCAAACAGTTTTATCAAATTTCAACTGATACTACCAGTTAAATTTAAACACTTGTTTGAATTATTAACAAATTAAGACTAATTAACTATAAAACACTTAATTAATTCAGCAGTTTCCTCTGGTTTCTCCATATGAAAATGATGTCCACCGATAAGTTCTACACTCGAAAAATTCTCAAATAAAGTACCAAAGTTTTTCATTCCTGAGTTCACCATATCTAAGCCATTACTTCCATAAATTAGTTTTACTGGACATTTTATATCACGGATAAGTTGCTGTGCTTGTTGAAGTGTTAGTCGATAGGGAGAGGTATTACGTAAGCGAACATCACTTCGCCAGCGATAACCTTCTGCTTCTTTAATAATGCCACGTTCAACGATTAGTTTAGCATCTTCGTATTTAAGATCAGACACATTAGCGCGCGCTTGAACGGCTGACCCAATACTTTCATGATATTTTTTTTTCTTAGCATCGGCTTTTCTTGTATTTAATTGACTACTCCTTAGCCTACTTAACATCCCTTTACGTAACTGTTTAGTTGTTTCATCAGCTTCTGAGCTAATAAAACCAATAGAGTCTATTAATGTCAATGATTTAACTTTTTCAGGAAAAGCGGCTGCAAAAGCACTGGCTATCATCCCCCCCATTGAGTGGGCGACAATATCGATTTGTTGCCAAGAATTGGTTTCAAATAGCTGTAATAAGTCATAAGTCCAATCGATAAAGTGATAGTGAGCATCAGCGCTTTTATGGCTTGAGTTGCCATGGCCAGCCCAATCGATAGCAACTATATGTTTATCTGGTAGTTTTTCTTGAAGATAAGGCATGAGCGGCAAAAAACTAGCGGCGTTATCAAGCCAGCCATGCAAACAAAGCACGATATTATTTTCATTCTCTTCCTTACCACACACTAGTCCCTGTATAGACATAGTTTCAAGTGTATAGTTGACTTCTTTAACAGCGTTGACTGCAAGCATAAAGTTCCCTTATTTTTTTGCTGTTTTATATAAGGAATATAAAGCAAGCAATGCGATTGAAAACCAAATTAATACCCAGATCAATTCAGGAATATAAGTAATAGACGCTAAGGTTGCACCATCTCCTAAATGTCGACCGTCGAGAAGATATGATGGGCTAGACAGGCTATTCAATAAAATTAATAGTCCAAATAATTGCATTAAGCGTTGAAGATAATGAGTTTTATGTAACTTAATTGTCAATAAAAATAAAAAGGCTAACACACCTAAAATAAACCAAGTTAATAAATCTCGTCCCCAAAAAACAATAGAGCTAAGCAGTAATAAAAATATTAAAACAGAAAAAATTTGCGCTATTTTTTTATGCGCACTTGCTAACTTATAAATTCCCCAGCCCCAAAGCGTTGCGCCTGCATAACCAGCAAAACTAATAACAAAACTAATGCCTCCTTGGGTAGTACATAGCCCTGCGCCATTAGTAAATAATTGTATACGAAGAACTTTACCACCTGTTAGCATTGCAGCTATTCCATGACTAATTTCATGAAAGTAACTCTCTAGCCAGTTAAATGGGATAGAAACTAGCGGTAATTGCTTAATAACAATTGCCGCTAAGAGAAGAATGAAAAAATGGTATTTATTCCACAAGCTTGATGAACTGAACTTGTTATTAGGTGAACGAGAAGACATCGATGCTCGACTTATAAAAGGGTGAAATAGAAAATATGTTAATGTATTTGCTTGTCGCTAAACTAGAGCAAATTAAGTAATGCTGTTAGGCAAATAAGTCAACGCCAAAAATTTTTTGTACAGATTCTCGTTTAGCTAAATTACTTACCGACTGATAACTTGCAACAGCGGTTTCATTTTTTGATGAAAATTGATCTTGATTAGTAAAAGAATGTTCATCATCATTTTTCTGTGCCAGTGATGATTGTGCGGTTTGGCTTTCTTTAAGTAGTGCAATAGCTTGTTCATCAATAACAAAATTAGGTGTCGTTTGCTTATTTGATGATTGCTCCTGCTCTACTTTACTCGCATCAGCAGAATGCACCGACTCTTTAATCGGTGTATTGAGTTTGTCACTAATATTAGCAGTAGATAGTTTCCCATACGCAGAAGTAGGGCCAACAGAATTAGGTATATTCATAAAGATAATTTAACAAAATATTTATTCATAGGCAATTTATTCATCTATCCTTATTTATAAATGTTTATTATTAAACACTTATAAATGATAACTTTTACTTTCCTGGTAATTTTTTCCAAGATACAGTATCACGAACATAGACAGGCTGAGCATCTTCAGCATTTACGCCCTCGCCTCGTTCAAGTGAAACTTTACCAATAACAAGCATTGCTTCTGCACTAGGAAATAGCACATCAGGTGTGCCCTCATTACTTTTCAATGCGGTTAATTCTTCCTTATAAGCATCCCAACCGGTACCAACACCATAAATAGGTTCAGTAACAATATTAGCTAAACGCTCATGAACTCTTCCTGGAGCTGTGACAGCTTCGCATTTTTTATCCGCAAGCACTTGTTCTTGCATTATATTATTTTCATCAACTGCAAAGTATCCGTTATAAACTTCGCCCATACGGGCATCAATAGCGGATATCACTTTAGTTTGTTGATACTTCATAAAAGCTAATTGTGCCATAGCTTGTAAACTTGACACACCAATAACAGGTAGATCCGCAGAGAAAGCCAAGCCCTGCGCAACCCCAACGCCAATGCGTACACCAGTAAAACTACCAGGACCACGACCAAAAATTAAGCCATCACATTGTGATATTGTTATCCCTGCTTCTTTGAGTAATTTATCTACCATAGGTAATAATTGTAAACTATGGGATTGTGGGCATAACTCATAACAGCTATAAAGTTTATCATCTACTTGTAAAGCAACTGAGCAAGCTTCCGTTGAAGCATCAATGGCTAAATAATTCACTATTCTCTTACCTTTTAAATTTCTAATTAATACCTTCAAGAAAGGCTATTGCTTTGGTTAAATCTCGACTTCGCTTCATTTCGGGTAAACTCTTTAAAAAAGTTTGCCCATAAGGTCGATTAACTAAGCGGTTATCACAAATCACCATAATACCACGGTCACTTACATCACGAATAAGTCGACCAACCCCCTGCTTTAGCGCAATAACAGCTTGTGGTAACTGTATTTGCGCAAATGCATCTCCGCCTTGACGTCTAACATCTTCGCAACGCGCTTGTAGTAAAGGGTCGTCAGGCGAAGCAAAGGGTAATTTATCAATAATAACACAAGTGAGTTTATCACCGCGTACATCAATACCTTCCCAAAAGCTCGCTGTGGCAAGTAATACTGCGTTATCGTTTTCTACAAATTGTTCTAATAAAATTCGTTTTGCCATTTGCCCCTGAACTAATAAAGGGTTATCAATATCATCAGCTAAAAGCTCAGCAACTTGGTTCATAACTCGATAACTAGTAAACAGCATAAAACAAGCACCTTTACTTGCAATAATTAACGGTTTAGCTAATTCAGCTAAATGTTGAGCACGGTTTTTGTCATTTGCTTCGGGTAAGTAGCGCGGTACAATTAATTGCGATTGCTGCTGATAATTAAACGGACTTTCTAATAATAACTGACTAGCGCCATGCAACCCTAAATGTTTAGCAAAATGCTCAAAACTATTATCAACAGCTAATGTTGCCGACGTAAATATCCAGCCAGCTCCAGACTCTTTAACATAAATACTAAATTTATCTGCAACACTTAGCGGCGTTAAATGAAGTACCACATGTCGCGGCGTAGTTTCATACCAAAAGCTCATGCCATTGATATCAACATTAGCCATAACATCATATTGCGATAACAAATTAACGGCACGGTCAAAGCAATTATCAATAGCTTCATTGCGTGAAACACATAACTTTATTACTTGATATAAAAAGTCCAAATCAACTTTTAGTCGTTCAAATTTTTGTATAAAAGATTGTAACTGATATTTTTCTCGCCAATTACCACGCTCAGGGTCGTAATTAAATAACAGCCTAAATTCTTGGCAGGTTTTTTCTAATTTATCTGCCGCTAATCCCAACTGCTTCACATCGGTTAATTTACTGCGATAAATTTGTGATACATCAGTGCATAAATCAACAAGCTGGCGCGTAGAGAATGATTCGCCAAAGTAATCACTCGCAATATCACCTATTTGATGGGCTTCATCAAAAATAACTACTTGTGCCTTAGGAATTAACTCACCAAAGCCAGTGTCTTTAAGTGCCATATCGGCAAAGAACAAATGATGATTAACCACAATTAAATCGGCATCAATAGCCTTCTGTCTCGCTCTAACTAAATAACACTGCTCATAGTCAGGACAATCTTTCGCTAAACAATTATCTAACGTACTGGTAATAAAAGGGAATACACCTGAATCTTCGGTGACATTAATTAATTCACCAATATCACCTGTTTGTGTGCCATTTGCCCATGTTTTCACCTTAACTAAATCATTTAACGTGTTAGCATCTAGCTGACCTCGTGTTTCTTGATATTGTGCTAAACGATAACGACATAAATAGTTAGAGCGGCCTTTTAATAAAGCGACTTGAACATTACTAGCTAACGCTTTCTTAACTAAAGGAATATCTTTATGAAACAACTGTTCTTGCAGGTTTTTCGTGCCCGTTGATACAATAATTTTAGTGTTGAGTTCATCGCCACTTGAAGAAGAATTAACACTAAGAAAAGCAGGAATTAAATAGGCAAAGGTTTTACCTGTCCCTGTTCCAGCCTCAACAATAAGTGATGACTGTTTTTCAATCGCCTTTGCGACTTCTAAAGCCATATCTGTTTGCGCTTGACGAGGAGAAAAACCGTCAATCGCTTTGGCTAAAGCGCCATTTTGGGAAAATGCTTGAGCAACTAGTGTCATTAGAAGGATGAGTGTAAACAGTATAATTGGCAGAGTTGTTAATTATACTGTTTTATTATTAAACTTAAAGACTAAACATTTAGCGGTAATATTTAATCTACACGAAAAAATAAATGCTAAATATGAAAAGTTAAATATAAATATCTAAGTGCTTGGTGCCATCTTTAGATTCAGTGATCACTTCATTAGCATTATTTGGCTGCTTTTCATCTTGGTATTTATTTTCAGATTCACTAGGCTCTACGTCTGCTCCTTCTGAATCATCTTTAATATCTTTCTCATTTTTTTGTTCATTATCTTGTTTTTTATTTGATGATTCTTTTTCAGCATTTTTTTTAACAAAATAATTATCATGATTTTCAAGATGATCTAAATCTTCTTTTAATTTGCCTAAATCAGCCGACTTCAATAACGCCTTTACTTTTAAGTTAGCCGGTTTAATAGGAACAGGTACAACGCGCGTTAACACGGTAGTAAAAATATCCATTATTCCTCCAATATTATTTATTGAAAAATTAAGCGATTACTCATTTAAACTAATATCGACCTAAGCTGATAGTACCTAAACTGATAATACCTAAACTAGTACTATCCAAATTAGTATCATATAAATCAATAAGACCTAAAAGATATATTCAAGTTCCACTATAACACGACAACCATACCTATTTATCGGCAGTTAAGGCGATAACTTTACATAACACCTATTTTGCACTTTACTCGCCAAAGTAAAGCCGCTCTATTTGTTTTCAGTGCAAACAAGAAACACCCTATTAATTAAATGATTTTATAATAGCGATGATTGCCGTAACTGCCGAAAGAGCTAAAATCCAACGTCTTATTAAATGAGGTTTAACAATATGATGAGCCTTTGTAGATATATATAAGCCTATCAATATCCCCGGTACCGTTGTAAGCACTGTAATTAAGGTGTTCACTGTGATCTGCCCTATTGATGCCAAAGTAATTATTGCGACTATATTTAAAAACAAGAAAAAAGCCGTCAAATTAGCTTTGATATTTTTTATGTCACCATGTTGGTAAAGTAATGCCATTGGTGGGCCACCAACAGCAGTAATGGTACCCATAAGACCCGAAGTAAAGCCTGCGATAACATTTGTTATTTTATTTACTTTAGGCGTTAACCCTAACAAAGATATGAATACCGCAATAAGTATCAACACACCAAACGTTAACTCAAATTGTTCTTTTGATGTAACATTAAGTATTAGTCCCGCTAAGACAATCCCAAAAAAACCACCTATTATTGCCCATGACACTTGTGAAAACTGCAAGTGACCTTTATCCCTGAACATCATAATTAACGTAATAATAGTTGAGATTAATATTAATGGTGCAGGAACTAAACCAGGACTTATTAAAAACAGTAACGGAGCACAAAACATACCCACACCATAACCAATTAAACCTTGTAGTAAGCTACCAAAGAGTACAATAATATTTATTAAAATGATCGTTAGTAATGTAAATTCCACGCTTAAATGCTCAGTTTTTTGTTAATGGCTAATCTTCTAACATTTTACCACTGAATTAATTATTGCCAAAGGATAGTGACATTAACTAACAACATTTATTAAATAGTAATAAAATAACAAGAGTAATAGAGATACATATGTCATAGAACAAATAATCATAAAAAATAGTCATTTATTCCTTGAAGGTAGATTCGTTTATCAGTATTCTACTTGCATAGTTAAATCAAACACACATTAACCTTAAGTTTCAAGAATTATGACTACTAACCTGAACAACCGACATCACCATCATATGGAACTGCCCGTTCAGGTATTTTATTATTTATTTTAAATAAAAAAAACCGCGATGGGCAATGGCCTTTTCGCGGATTAAAACTTAAGTATTATATTTATGAACCCCCGAAAAGCCTTAAATCTTTCGGGGGTTTTTCGCATTTTATGCCCCTGAAAATTGTATATACAAATTTTTAGCATCAAAAACTTATAATTAGGAATCGAACAAATGACATCATCAGAACCACGTTTACGTATAGCAATGCAAAAATCAGGACGACTTAGTGACGATACTCAAGCACTTTTAAAACGTTGTGGATTAAAACTTAATGTGAGCGACCGTCGTTTATTAGCCCATGTTAGTAACCTACCTATCGATATTATGCGTGTGCGTAGTAGTGATATTCCAGGTCTTGTTATGGATGGCGTTTGTGACTTAGGCATAGTTGGCGATAATACGCTTGAAGAAGAAGAGCTATCACGTGCGTTAATTGGCAGCAAAAATAATTACATTAAAACAACACCATTAAACTTTGGCGGCTGTCGTTTTTCTATTGCGATGCCAGAAGAGTTTAACTATACAGGTTTACAGTGTTTAGACGGTTTACGCTTCGCCACAACTTACCCACAACTATTAACACGTTTTGCTAAAGAAAACGGCATTAACGTTGAATTTTGTTTATTAAAAGGCTCGGTTGAAGTCGCCCCAAGAGTTGGTTTGGCCGACGGTATTTGTGATCTAGTGTCAACCGGTGCAACACTTGAAGCAAATGGCTTAAAAGAAGTGGCCGAAGTATTTCGTTCTAAAGCATCATTAATCCAACGTGCTGACTCGTTAGGCGATGAAAAACAAGCTATTTTAGATACTCTACTACCTCGTATTCAAGGCGTGATGAAAGCAAAAGAAAGCAAATACATTATGCTACACGCACCTAAAGACAAAGTAGCTGAAGTCAGTGCATTAATGCCAGGTAAAGAAACACCGACTATTTTACCACTAGCAGGACGTGATGACTTAGTCGCTGTGCATGTTGTAGCCACTGAAACCTTCTTCTGGGAAACCATGGAAGAATTGAAAGCGTTAGGTTGTAACTCGATACTCGTTATGCCGATTGAGAAAATGATGGGCTAAGTCATTAACACGGGTTAATCTGCCCAAGCTAGGCATCGAAAATACGCATTGACTGGTGTCAATTGCATACTTTTCTTTCCCCTTGAACGACGGACCTCGTGTTAACAGAACGAATATAAATGTCATAGTGTAAAAATAGAGAAATGTATGAATACCCAAATAATCGATTGGCAAACAATATCAACCCAGCAAAAAAAAGACGCGCTTGCTCGTCCCGCGATTGCTGACAATGCGCTTTTATCTACCCAAGTTGCTAATATTTTATCTAGAGTACAAAAACAAGGTGATAAAGCGCTATTTTCTTTAACTGAGCAATTTGATGGGATCGCATTATCGACCTTATCAGTAACTCCTGAGCAAGTAGCACAAGCAAAATTAGCCTTAACTGAAAAACGCCTGAAAGCAATTAATACCGCTTATGATCAAATAAAACGTTTTCACAGTGCGCAAACCCCGCAAGATATTTTTGTTGAAACGTGTCCAGGTGTTCGTTGTACGTTAAAAACAGAGTCAATTGAAAGTGTTGGTTTATATATTCCTGCAGGCAGTGCGCCATTACCATCAACGGTATTGATGTTAGGCGTACCCGCTCAATTAGCTGGCTGTAAACGTACTGCATTGGTATGTCCACCAGATAAAAATGGTAAATTAGCGAATGAAGTATTAGTAGCCGCAGGTCTTTGTGGTATTACTGAAATTTATACGGTTGGTGGCGCGCAAGCCATAGCCGCTTTAGCATATGGCACAGAGAGCATCCCAGCAGTTAACAAAGTGTTCGGCCCTGGAAACCGCTATGTTACTGAAGCGAAAAAGCAGTTATCTCAACAAGTAGCTGGTTTTGCAATTGACATGCCTGCGGGCCCTTCTGAGGTATTAGTGATTGGCGACGCACAAGCGAACCCTGCTTTCATTGCGGCTGATTTACTTTCTCAAGCTGAACATGGCGCAGATAGCCAAGTTATTTTATTAACCGACAGTAAACAACTCATCAAAGATGTAGCGAATGAACTTGATAAACAAGTAGAATTGTTAACAAGAAAAGACATCGCGTTACAAGCGTTAAAACAGTCAAGATTAATTTTAACGAAAGATTTAGCACAAGCAGTTGAAGTATCAAACCTTTATGGCCCTGAACATTTAATTGTTCAAACTGAAAACCCACAACCTTTATTAACAAATTTACGTAACGCGGGTTCTATTTTTGTCGGTGCTTATACACCAGAATCTGCTGGTGATTATGCCAGTGGAACTAACCATGTTTTACCAACGTATGGTTATTCAAAAGTTATTTCAAGTTTATCATTAGCTGACTTTTCTCGTCGTTATACCATACAAGAAATCAGCAAGGTTGGTTTAACAAATCTGGCTGAATGTATTATTGAACTAACCGATGCAGAAGGATTAGATGCCCACCAAAGAGCGGTTACTATTCGTCTAGAAGAAGCTAATATGGAAGGTAAGTAACATGACAATAGCTAACAAGTTAGCACGGGCAGAGCTCGTTGACATGGTGCCATATCAATCTGCTCGTCGACTTTTTGCCAGTGGTGACTCATCAAATAAAACGAATAGCACGGCTAACAAAAAAGTATGGTTAAATGCCAATGAAGCACCAGGAAATGGTGACTATCAAGTCATTAGCGAAAACATTAATCGCTACCCTGACTTTCAGCCCGATAATCTACTGAATGCTTATAGCAACTATTGTGGTCTTGAACGTTCACAAATATTAGCAACACGTGGTGCCGATGAAGGTATTGAACTGATTATTCGCACGTTTTGTCGTGCTTATCAAGACAGCATATTAATTTGTCCGCCAACTTATGGCATGTACGCGATTAGTGCAGAAAATCACGGTGCTAGCACCGTTAAAGTTCAGCTAAAAAATAATACACTTGACCTTGAAAGTATGAAACAGCATGTCGGCAAAGTAAAAGTCGTCTTTTTATGCTCACCGGGCAATCCTACGGGTAATTTATTACCAAAAGAGCAAATAATTCAAGCGATTGAATTATTTAAAGATACCGCGATTGTTGTGGTAGATGAAGCTTATATTGAATTTTCGCCAGAGCAAACAAGCATATCGCTGCTTAGTCAGTACGAGAATGTTATTGTACTGAGAACCTTATCAAAAGCTTTTGCGCTGGCAGGTCTTCGCTGTGGTTTTACGTTAGCGAGTAGCGATATTATTACCTTATTGAGTAAAATTATTGCCCCTTACCCAATTTCAGCACCCGTTGCAGAAATTGCCAGTATAGCCCTTAGTGCTGATTTAGAAAAAATGACTCAAAGGGTACAAGACTGTAATACAACTAAAGCAGCCTTGACCACTTGGCTTAACGAACAGTCTTGGTGTAGCGAAGTATTTGCAAGTGACGCTAATTTTGTTTTATTTCGCTGTAAAGACAACAACGAAAAAACACGTATTTTTGACTTATTAGTCAGTAAAAATATTTTAATCCGCGATCAATCTAAACAGCTGCAATTAGACAATTGTTTACGTATCAGTATTGGTAGCGAACAAGAAATAACTCAACTTAAAGAAGTATTATCATGAGTAGCACACAAGAAAAAATATTATTTATCGACCGTGATGGCACCTTAGTTGAAGAACCAGCTATCGATAAACAACTCGACACACTAGAAAAACTGGTATTTGAACCAAACGTTATTCCTGAATTGTTAAAGTTACAAGCGAAGGGATTCAAACTCGTGATGGTATCAAACCAAGATGGTTTAGGTACGAAAAGCTTCCCGCAAGCTGATTTTGACCTACCTCACAATAAAATGATGGCAATTTTTTCATCACAAGGTGTTGAATTTGAAGATACCTTATTATGTCCTCATTTTGAAGAAGACAACTGTAACTGTCGTAAACCAAAACTTGGCTTAGTAAGTGAGTACTTACAACAAGGTCGCGTTGATTTCACAAGCTCTTATGTTATTGGTGACCGAGAAACAGATATGGGCCTAGCCGCTAATATGGGCATTGTTGGTATAAAATATGATCGTGAAAACCTTAACTGGTCACAGGTAAGTGAGCAGATACTATCGTCATTAGAAAAGCCTCGTACGGCAACCGTTGTCAGAACAACAAAAGAAACAGACATTACCGTTACCGTGAACTTAGACAAAAAAGGTGGTAATAAAATTGATACTGGCTTGGGATTTTTCGATCACATGCTAGATCAAATCTGTACTCACGGTGGCTTTAATTTGCAATGTAGCGTAACAGGTGATTATCACATAGACGATCACCACAGTGTGGAAGACACTGCATTGGCATTAGGGCAGGCATTAAGAGCAGCCTTAGGAGACAAACGTGGTATTGCTCGCTTTGGTTTTGTATTACCAATGGATGAATGTCGCGCTGAATGCTCAATAGATTTATCTGGCCGACCTTGGCTTGAATTTGACGCTAAGTTTACTGCTGACAATGTTGGCACTATGTCGACCCAAATGGTGTCACATTTTTTCAGGTCGCTGGCTGACTCCATGCTAATTACGTTGCACTTATCTACCACTAAAGGTAATTGTCACCACCAAGTTGAAAGCTTATTCAAAGTATTCGGTCGCGCATTAGGCCAAGCAATTAAAGTTGAAGGTGATGAATTACCCAGTTCAAAAGGAACATTATAATGACCACCCTAACCGCAAACAAAGGGAGTGCTGATAAAACAAATAATGTAATTGTTGATACGGGCTGTGCTAACTTATCTTCAGTAAAGTTTGCTATTGAACGCCTTGGCTTTACCGCGACAATTACGGATGATATTGAGCAAATAAAAGCGGCTGATAAAGTAATATTCCCTGGTGTTGGCAGTGCTAAGCACGCCATGAATAATATCATTGAAAAAAACTTAGTGACGACCTTACAAAACTTAACTCAGCCTGTGCTGGGGTTTTGTTTAGGTATGCAATTAATGACAGAATCATCTCCTGAAGGCTTAAAAGACGACCTTGTTGAATGCTTAGGTATTATCCCAACTAAGGTTACTCCACTAGATGCCAAAGGTAATCGTTTACCACATATGGGTTGGAATACATTAACGAAAGTCGCTGAACATCCTGTATTAAAAGGGATTAACGTTGGCGATTACTTTTATTTTGTCCATAGTTTTGCCGCGCCTATAAGTGAATACACCCTAGCAAGCTGTGAGTATGGTACTGAGTTCTCAGCTATCATTGGTAAAGATAACTTTATTGGTTGCCAATTTCACCCTGAACGTTCAAGTGAGTTAGGCAGTAAAATCATCCAAAACTTTTTAGAGCTTGACTCTACACAAATGCAATCGGAGTTAAGTTCATTATGATGATCCCTGCAATTGATTTAATAAATGGCGAAGTAGTACGTTTATATCAAGGCGATTATAGCCAAAAAACCAATTACAAAACTACCGTACAAGAACGTCAACAGGCTTATGCAGCGTCAGGCGCTACCGTTATGCACTTTGTTGATTTAGATGGTGCAAAAGACAGCACAAAACGTCAATTATCCACACTTAAAACCGTGGTAGACCATGAAACTATGATCACCCAAGTGGGTGGTGGCATTCGCTGTGAAGATGACGTAAAACAGTTACTTGCTTTAGGCGCAACGCGTGTTGTTATTGGTTCACTTGCGATCAAACAACCTGAGTTAGTAATTGACTGGGTAAAAAACTACGGCGGTGAAAAAATTGTTTTAGCACTCGACATAAAAATTGACGAGCAAGGCAATAAAACCTTACCGACCCATGGCTGGATTGAAGACAGTGGTGTTAACTTAGAAGATTTACTCGATGCCTATATTGAAGCAGGCATAAAGCACATTTTATGCACAGATATTTCAAAAGACGGTACGTTATCAGGCTCTAATGTTGACCTTTACATTGAACTTTGCAAAAAATATCCGGCTATTCAATGGCAAGCGTCTGGTGGCATTGGTTGCTTAGACGATATAAAAGCACTTATTGGCACAGGCGTTAGCGGCGTAATATTAGGCCGCTCTCTGTTAGAAGGTAAGTTTACACTTGAGGAGGCTATCGCATGTTGGCCAAAAGGATAATACCCTGTTTAGACGTTCGCGATGGTAAAGTCGTGAAAGGCGTACAATTTAGAAACCATGAAATTATTGGTGACATTGTTCCCCTTGCTCAAAAATATGCTGAAGCAGGCGCAGATGAACTGGTTTTTTATGATATTACCGCCAGCTCTGATGGTCGCGTAGTGGATAAAAGCTGGGTTAGCCGCATTGCACAAGTCATTGATATTCCTTTTTGTGTGGCTGGTGGCATTAAAAGCGAAGCGGATGCGCAAGAAATACTAATGATGGGTGCTGATAAAATTAGTATCAACTCTCCTGCCCTGCGTGATCCCACTTTAATATCACGCCTTGCGGATCATTTTGGTCAGCAATGTGTGGTGGTCGGTATTGATAGTTTCTACAATAAAGACGCTAATGATGGACAAGGTGAATACCAAGTTTATCAATTTACCGGTGATGAAAATCGCACACAAAAAACAAACTGGACAACGTTTGACTGGATCAAAAAAGTAGTGAGTTTAGGCGCCGGTGAAATCGTACTTAATTGCATGAACCAAGACGGTGTTCGCCAAGGTTATGATATTGAGCAATTAAAACAAGCACGTGCGGCTTGTAACGTACCACTAATTGCATCAGGTGGCGCGGGTACTATGGAGCATTTTTCTGATGTTTATCAACAAGCAGATGTTGATGGCGCATTAGCAGCGTCTGTATTCCATAAAGGTGTCATTCCAATTCACGAATTAAAAGCATATTTGAAGTCACAAAAAATTGAGGTAAGACCGTGTTAGTAACTATCGATAATATAAATGAATTAGCATGGGATAAAATGGATAACCTTATTCCAGCTATTATTCAACATGCCGCAACAGGTGCAGTGTTAATGCAAGGCTTCATGTGCCAAGAAGCATTAACCGCTACGTTAACATCAGGTAAGGCAACCTTTTTCAGTCGTTCAAAACAAGCGCTTT
This sequence comes from Colwellia sp. 20A7, assembly GCF_009832865.1. Lineage (NCBI taxonomy): Bacteria > Pseudomonadati > Pseudomonadota > Gammaproteobacteria > Alteromonadales > Colwelliaceae > Colwellia > Colwellia sp. 20A7. The sequence goes on from NZ_CP047130.1 coordinate 3,229,659, forward strand.
GGGTAAAAGGTGAAACGTCAGGTAACTTCTTAAATGTTGAGCAAGTACTTACCGATTGTGATCAAGACAGCTTATTAATTGCCTGTAATCCTATTGGCCCAACTTGTCACTTAGGTACGGAATCGTGTTTTCCTGAGCAAAAGTTAACAACACAAAACTTTTTAAGCCAGCTTGAACAAGTGATTGAAAGCCGAAAAGATGACGATCCCAAAGAAAGCTACACTGCTCACCTATTCTCTCGTGGCACTACAAAAATGGCGCAAAAAGTAGGTGAAGAAGGCGTAGAAGTTGCGCTTGCTGCGGTTGCTGAAACGAAAGAAGATTTGTTAGGTGAATGTGCTGATTTATTTTATCACACACTAGTTTTACTGGCAGATCAAAAAATTGAGTTAAGTGAAGTCATGAAGGTATTACAAGACCGACATAATAAGTAACGCTAACTCAACGTTTCTAAAAAAATTTACTACAATGCCCTAAATATAGAACAACTCTATTTAGGGCATTTTTTATGGCTGCTAAGATCCAAGCCATCCTACTAAGTGCTTCCATCAAATTAACGACTAAACAAGCAGATAGTTTTGGCTAGCAAAGTGTGGGAAATCCAGAATGTATTAAGCCGAATTCAGCTTACTTAGTTGTTAACGCCTTAAAAGCAACTCTAACCCGATCAAGATCGGCTTGCGTATCAACACCATGCACAGGCGCTTCAGATACAACACCAACACTAATATTAATACCATTATACAACGCACGTAATTGTTCAAGTTTTTCAATTTTTTCTATCGACGCCATCGGTAAAAGCGTTAACTTCTTTAAAGTATCAACTCTATAACCATACATGCCGATATGTCTTAAATACGGGGAATTACGCTTACCTAAATGGTCTTGCGTTAACTCAACCTCGCCATCTCGATCAAATGGAATAGCCGCCCGTGAAAAATACATCGCCTGCATCTTGTGATTACACACTATTTTCACAACATTTTGATTAAGTGCATCGGGTAAACTAGTGATTGGCGAGCCCAGTGTACTAATACCTGCCGTTAAATCTTTTTCTAATAGCTCGGCTGTTTGAATAATTAACGCTGGTGGAATCATAGGCTCATCACCTTGTACGTTAACAACAATCTCTGAATCGTCCCAATTAAGCTTAGTGACAACTTCTGCTAAACGATCTGTACCTGACTCATGACTAACGTCAGTCATAATAACTTGTGCACCAAAATCTTGAGCTACACGATAAATTTCATCATTGTCGGTTGCAATAACAATACTATTAGCATCTACACCTGTTAACAAAGCTTGTTGATAAACATGCCAAATCATGGGTTTATCATTAATAGTCAGTAGTGGTTTTCCTGGTAAACGAGAAGACCCAAAACGGGCAGGTATAACGATTTTAAACAACATCTGGGTTTCCTTAAAGAACATCTAAAAAATGGCGTATTTTTAGTTATTGCAGTTATTTTAACTAAAACATCTGAAAATAAATATCTCAACTAAACATCATTATTTTGAATAATATTGCAATATAATCTACTTGTTACCGAATTTAAGAGAATAGACTATTTATCACGATTGGAAATACTCTAAAACACCAACAACAGCATTGCTATCATTATTATCAACTACCAACACATTTTTGATGTGGTTTTCTCTCATTATTTCTTCAGCTTCAGCTAACATATGATCTTGAGAAATAGTAATTGGAATGATTGTCATCATATCTGTAGCAGTAAGTACTTTATAATCACTATATTGCATTAAGGAACGTCTTAAGTCGCCATCCGTAATAATGCCCTCTAACAAGCCATTATGTTGAACGATTGCCAAACCTAGTGTCGAATTAGTCATGGTTAAGATAACATCGTGCATAGTATCATCTGGCATTACAAACGGTAGATTTTTAGTATGCATAACATCAGCAACGCTAGTCAGCAACTTTTTGCCCAAACTGCCGCCGGGGTGATATAAGGCAAATTGATGTGGCTGAAAATCTCGTAAATAAATTAATGCAATAGCGAGTGCATCCCCCATCACCAAGGTCGCTGTTGTTGAAGTAGTTGGCGCTAAATTATTCGGACAGACTTCTTTTTCAATTTTAACATTAATCGTTATATCGGCATTTTTAGCTAAAGTACTTTGCGGCGCTCCTGTCATGGCAATTATTTTATTGCCAAACTGTTTAAGTGATGGAATTAGCTTTAACACTTCGTCTGTTTCACCGCTATTGGCGATTAATAGAATAACGTCTTCCGGTTGAATCATGCCTAAGTCGCCATGAAAGGCTTCGCCAGGGTGGATAAAAAAAGAGGATGTACCGGTAGATGCCATCGTTGCTGCTATTTTTTTACCTATTATTCCTGACTTTCCCATTCCTGAAATAATTAAGCGTCCCGAACAGCCAATAATTAATTCAACGGCTTTCGAAAAATTATCATCAACATATTTAGCTACCAGCTGTATTTGACGACCTTGTTCAACAATTGACTTGTATGCTTTTTTGACCGCGTATTCTGTCGTTAAAGTATTATCTGATTCGATTATTGTATTGCTCTCTTTCATTACTATTTTCTCTTGAGTATTGGAAGTTCAGGACAGAAAATCCAATTTCTTTTTGTTTAATTATTAGCTATATGACTAACACTTTGAGATGATTAATTACTTATTATAATACCTAAAAGACCGTTTAATAACGGTCTTTTTATTTTGGATACTTTCAAATTCATATCTTAATTGGCTAAGTAAGAGCTACCAAGTAAACACTAACTTTAACACTAAATTAGTCAATATTACTTACACTAAAATTTTATCTGTAACCGCTTTCAATGTCAGTTCAGGTTTTTGATAGAAACTCCCCGGTATTTGGTTAGTCACTAATAGAGATTCTTTAAATTTATTAAATTTGACTTGGCAAGGTTTACAACATGACATCCAAAAGTCATTCAAGCTTTTTTGACTTGTGATACCATCAATATTGTAAACAGCACGTCCAAGGGTTTTAGTTGGAACATTGTGATGTAGTGACGATATACCCACTGTACTATTAATAGTTATAGTACCTTTTGCATGTTTTAATAGGGATGGTAGGTTTAAATCATGTACGTACAAAACTCTGCTGTTTACATTGTAAGCATAACAAAGTTTTTTTATATACCCTGCATAGTGGTTAAAACCACGATCCATTGGGTGATGCTTAAATACTAAAAAATCTTTTTTATCTGCATTTTGTGCAAATGATTTAATAACATCACCAATAAACTCTTCCACTGACCGGTAAGACGAATGATATAAGATTTGGCTATCAACACTCACTTGTAAAGGAGCTAAAAAATATTTTCCTGATAGTTCACCTTCAAGTAGCTTTTGGACAGCAGACTCTTGGGTATTATATTTCATTTTACGAATACCTGATTTCACCCAATTATACGCCTCTTCAAATAGGTGCCAAGGTCGGTGATGTATATAGCCCTTATAACGGTTAAAATAAAATAACTTAAAAAAGTAGTACATACTTGCTTGATAGCCCATATGAAGAAATGAGCGTTTCAATACCAGCATATTATCTTGGTTAGTTTCCACTTCATTTTCTAGAGGATTGATTTCGGATTGATACTGTTCAAAATCGAAGAGTGAATTACCGTTAACACCATTTTTTTCTAAGGTAATAAATGACGGACGTAAGTACCCTTCTTCGAAGGCCCAAAAAGATATAGATAATTTATCTGCAACTTTCTTAGCTTCACGATGATAATAACGGCAATCACCGAAAACAATAATATCAGTAATATTTTTATCCTTGGCGTAAGTTGATAAATAGTTAGCCCAATCATTGAAATCACCAGTATAAGCAGTTGAATTCTGTTTATCACTAAAATGATGATCTCCACCATTAAAGGTAATTTGTTTAACACTTAAATTTTCTTTCAATTGTAAGTATTTAGACAGGATTTTGAAAAATGGGCCAACAGGACCTTGAAGAAGCAACACATTTCTCATAAATAACCAAAACCCATTAACTTGTATAATATAAAAAAGCCTATAGAGCAGAGACTCTAACCAAGCGCAATTTTAGTTGACTCCCTTACCTATATCAAGCACTTAACACACTATTATTAAACTAATGTGAAAGTAACATTAAACAACAATTTAAATATTGTTATGCTATCGTGACTAAGATATAAAGGTAGGTTGAGCAATGTTTTTATGGGAAATAAAAGTATTATCCTATTTTATCGATTGTAGAATACCCTCATTTAAAAAAACATAATAACTTGATTTATAAGGGATAAAAAAACCGTTTAATATTCGTTCATTAAAAACAGATAATATGATTCAAGTAATAATAATGAAAATACTAAAAATAATTTTTTTATAATTTATAAAAGAAATGTTTCTAATTGTAACTTTACCTGAATTGTTATGAGCTTTGATATTTATGCTTAATAATACAACTTAAATAATTCAAGTTTTCACTTTTATATGCGCCTATTGATATTTAGCATTAGTATCAACCCTGAGGCACTTACTTGACTTATACTAAATATCTCACCTGAAATTAAAAGCATACTAACCAAGTAATTAATCAAAGAAATACGTGACTATCTAGAACTGCTTCCATATTATATTGACATTCCTAGCGACTCTCTGACTAAAATGAACAAAAATAATATAAAAACCACTTGGCAAATTAAACATTTTAACGAACTATCCCTTGATCAATTATACGATCTGTTAAAGTTGCGTATTGATGTATTTGTTGTAGAACAAACTTGTGATTATCCTGACTTAGATAGTGATAAAGATCAATTAGACAGACACCAAGAAACAGTTCATGTATTAGGGTATCAAGATAACAAACTTGTCGCCTACCTACGTATATTAGCGAAAGGCCAAAGCTATGAAAACTATATTAGTATTGGTCGAGTTGCTATAGCTGAACAAGCAAGAGGAAAGGGGTTAGGACATGAACTTATTCAAGAAGCTCTAGACCTATGCCAACAATACTTCCCAAAGCAAAATATTAAAATATCAGCGCAAGAACATTTAGTTGGTTATTACCAGCAGCATGGATTTAAACAAGTATCACCAATGTACCTTGAAGATAATATCCCGCACGTAGCAATGGTTAAAAATATAGATATTTAACCATTGCTTTAAACTCAACTAACAAAAGCATAAATATTTGCTATTGCTAACATAAGCAATACCAAAAACATGCTAATAACGCCAAAAACTCGAGGTTTTGAAGTACCTATAGATAAGCTTAAGCCGATAGCATGTGAAATTCGACCAAGAAATAAAATACTACCAAATATATGTACCCATAAACTATCGACGCCATTAAGCTCAAGCCCGGCTAATAAAATTAAGGCTAAAGGCATATATTCAGAAAAATTACCGTGTATTCTAATCGCTTTAATTAATGATGGATCTCCACCATCACCCAGTCCTATTTTTAGCTGGAAACGCAATCGTATAATATTAAACGATAGTCCGATAAAAAGAAGCGCAAGTAAGCTTGCATAAAATGCAGTGATGGTGATATTTATATCCATTTGATAACCTTTGTTATTATTATATGATTAATGAGCTTTCATTTATAAAGCAAAAAACTCGCCGAAGCGAGTTTTATTTATACCGAATACTTAACTCAATTATAATTAAGCTAATTGCTCATTTAGTAAAGTATTAACAGCTTCAACAGCTTGAGTACCATCTACCGTTAAGTACTGACAATTACCTGATTTGGCTTCAGCCTGGTAAAAATCTACAAGCGGTTTAGTTTGATCATGATAAATAGCTAAACGCTTACGTACTGTTGACTCTTCATCATCTGGACGAATTGATAAGTCATCACCAGTAACATCATCTTTACCTTCTACTTTTGGCGGGTTATAGACAAGGTGATAAACACGACCTGAGCCAGAATGTACTCGACGGCCAGCCATACGTTCAACAATAACTTCATCAGGTACATCAAATTCAAGAACATGATCAACATCAATACCATTCTCTTTCATCGCATCAGCTTGAGGAATAGTACGAGGGAAGCCATCAAGTAAGAAGCCTGATTTACAGTCATCTTGTGTGATACGTTCTTTTACTAAACCAATAATTAACTCATCAGACACTAGTTGGCCAGCATCCATAACAGCTTTAGCTTGTTTGCCTAACTCAGTACCCGCTGAAATTGCAGCACGTAACATGTCACCAGTTGATATTTGAGGAATACCAAATTTAGTCATCAAAAACTGTGCCTGTGTGCCTTTGCCCGCACCAGGAGCACCAAGAAGTACAATACGCATATAAACTAACCTTTAAGTGATAATGTTTAAAACAAGTAAAAATAATTACATTAAAACGACATATTGACCTAATTTAAGGCCATTTGATCATACTAATGTAATAATTCTCAGTTATTCTATTTAATGCGGCAAACACTATACAAGTAAGCCTATAAGCAAACAACCCTAGCATACAAAAAAGGAGCATTCATTCATAGCGAATTGCTCCTTTTTCAGACTAAAGTATACTGTTTTCGATGCTTATATCCAAGCCGACACAAAGTTCAGCTTGGATAGATAACATTACTTAGTTAAGCTCAACATTAGCTTATTCAAGCGACCAACAAAGCTTGCAGGGTCTTTTAAGCTACCACGTTCAGCTAACATAGCCTGTTCAAATAAAACATCCACCCACTGAGCAAACTTCTCATCATCTTGTTCATCAGCAACATATTTTACTAAATCATGTTCACCATTGATTTCAAAAATAGGTAATGATTCTGGCACTTCTTGTCCAACAGAAGCCATTAATTTCGCCATTTGGCTACTCATATCGTTTTCATCTGCAACAATACAGGCTGGTGAATCAGTTAAACGTTGAGATAGTTTAACTTCTTTAACTTTGCCATTAAGCGCTTCTTTGATACGAGCCACAACGCCATCAAACTCTTTTTCAAGCTTTTCTTGCGCTTCTTTAGTTTCGGCATCATCCATATCACCTAAATCTAAACCGCCACGTGTAACCGATTGTAGCTGTTTGCCATCAAACTCATTTAAGTGACTTACTAACCATTCATCAATACGATCAGACATCAACAATACTTCAATGCCCTTTTTGCGGAAAACTTCTAAATGAGGGCTATTTTTAGCCGCTTCAAAGCTATCAGCAACAACATAATAAATTTTATCTTGGCCTTCTTTCATACGCTCAATGTAAGAAGCTAAAGAAACATTCTGAATTGCACTATCTTCATTCGTTGAAGCGAAGCGTAATAAACCAGCAATTTGCTCTTTATTAGCCATGTCTTCAGCTGGACCTTCTTTTAATACTTGTCCAAACTCATCCCAAAAACCCTGATATTGCTCAGCATCTTTTTTACCTAGCTTTTCAAGCATTTTTAGCACACGTTTAGTACAACCCTTACGGATCGCTTGTGTAACTTTATTATCTTGTAAAATTTCACGAGATACATTTAATGGTAAATCATTTGAATCAAGTAAACCTTTCACAAAACGTAAGTAGGTTGGCATAAACTGTTCAGCGTCATCCATAATGAACACACGTTGTACATATAATTTCAAACCATGTTGTTTTTCACGGTTATACATATCAAATGGTGCTTTAGTAGGTACGTATAACAATGACGTGTATTCAGTTTTACCTTCTACTCTATTATGCTCCCATAATAACGGGTCACCAAAGTCATGTGATACATGCTTATAAAATTCTTTATATTCATCGTCTGATATGTCAGATTTTTCTCGTGTCCATAATGCAGTCGCTTTGTTGATAGCTTCCCATTTAGCCGGTACCGCATCACGCGCTTCAACACCAGGACTTGTTACATTACCTTCATCATCTTTCTCTTCAGCTACCGCTTCAACAGCTGGTACTTCAGATGTTAACATTTCAACTGATACTGAGATATGATCTGAATATTTGGTGACTATAGATTTTAAACGCCAATCATCCGCAAATTCACTTTCATCTTCTTTTAAGTGAAGGATAATGTCTGTTCCACGGTTTGACTTTTCGATTTTAGCGGTAGTAAAGTCACCTTCACCAGCACTTATCCACTCAACACCTTCTGACGCATCATCACCTGCACGACGAGTACGAACCGTTACTTTATCAGCAACAATAAATGCTGAATAAAAACCAACACCAAATTGACCTATCAATTGAGAATCAGACGCTTGATCGCCCGAAAGTTGAGAGAAGAAATCTGCAGTACCTGATTTTGCAATAGTACCTAAATGCTCAATAACTTCTTCAAGGTTCATTCCAATACCGTTATCAGAAATCGTTACCGTGTTATTTTCTTTATCACAACTTACTCGAACCCTTAACTCACCGTCACTTTCATATAGATCTGCATTTGATAATGCTTTGAAACGTAGTTTATCTGAGGCATCTGCAGCATTAGATACTAATTCACGTAAGAAAATTTCTTTATTAGAATATAGGCTGTGGATCATCAGTTGAAGAATTTTTGCATTGTCTGATGCAAACTCATGCTTTTGTGTTGTGTTTTCTGTTGTCATTATTTTTACTCTGCTTATATTTCAATTAGGTAAATAATTAAGTGACTTAAAACGAGCTGAATTAACAGCAACGTCTCCTATCTAAATTATCAAAAATCGTTAAAATTAACGTTAGAAAAGATGTGGGGGTTGAGGAAAATAATTCAAGGGATAAAAGTATAAAATTGAGAGTTAATTATTATAAACAATTTAAAAACAATAATTTAAATTAGCAATTAACCTTCCAATAAAACACTAAGTAAGCTAGATATTCGTTGTGTTATTTACTTTATTTCAATGATTTTCTTCATAGTGATGCATTGAAAAATAAAGAGTTTAGGTTGAGAATAACAGCGTTAATGGTCACTCTGTATTTAGTAGTTATATGGAAATTGATATAAGTGCTTTTTTTATATCTCAGTTTCAATTAACTGAATCCATTATTAACAGTTAGCTGCTAACTGTTAGCTGATAACTGATAACAATGGGGGGAGGAAGGCTACTTTAATCCTTGGTATTATAAATTCTGACATTGAAAATTTTGATATTAAAAAGAATAAAATTAAATAAATCAGCTGCAATCTTATTTAAAAGCTATAGCTTTTTCGCCCTGACAGTGCGTGAGATAGTGTATTACCATCAACATATTCAAGTTCACCACCAACAGGAACACCATGAGCAATACGAGAAATATTTACTTGATATTTCTGCGCTAACTCCGCAATAAAGTGCGCAGTTGCTTCCCCTTCAACAGTAGGATTAGTGGCTAGAATTACTTCTTCGAACTGCCCCGAAGCAAATTGATTTTCTAAAATATCTAAGCCTAAATCATCAGGTCCTATGCCATCAATTGGAGATAAATGTCCCATTAGCACAAAGTATTTCCCCGTGAACTCACCTGTTTGTTCTATCGCAATAACATCACCAGGGCTTTCAACAACACATAAACTAGTGGCTATTTTTCGTTTCGGGCTTTGGCAAATCTCACATAAATCTTGCTCCGTAAAATTCCGGCAGGATTGACAATGACCAATATCTGTCATCGCTTTCGCTAACGTTGTCGCAAGCTTACTGCCCCCATGACGATTTCGTTCTAATAATTGAAAAGCCATGCGCTGAGCTGACTTAGCCCCAACACCAGGTAAACATTTTAAGGCATCAATAAGTTCTTGTACTAATGGACTAAATTTCATAAAACATTCTTAAGGTTGTCAATAATAGTAAATTGAAAATAATTATACCGGACTTGATACAAGGTAAAGTACCTGATCTTTATATCCAGTAGTTATTGGCATAAAGCCAGACAATAACTGATCTAAGTCATTATCACCAGTATCACTAATTAGCGGCTTATTATTTAAGGCTGCTAATTTTTTTTTCGTAGCAATAATCATAATATTGTCTTTGCCACCACGTTGTTCAAGAATAAGACGAATTATACGTGGACTTAATTGCTGATTACCACGACCAAAAATATGGCCCTGCCCTCCAATTAAAGTAATAACTAACGTTATATTTTGTTGAGCTAGAGTGAGGTTGCTTGATTCAGAACTCTTTGTTGAGATAAGTTGTTGCCATAACTGCTGTTCAGTTACATCATTAGCAATGAGCATTTGATTTTTCACTAAATCAACGCCTAGTAAAGTACTCTCTAAACCAAGCTCGCCCATTAGAAAATCAGTTGTTGAGCCTGAGCCAATAATAAATAAACCTTCATCATCATCTCTCATGTGCGAAATAACATCTTCACTAATATCCTGCAGTACTAGTTCATCTAACTCTTTACCGCCCGACTTTACCGCTTGTACGTATCTAAGTTCACTCGGAATTTGCATTTCACCAAAACGTTTAGCTTTAACAATCCCTTGACGAAATAATGATTCATCAATATCCATAACATCACCCTCAGTTAATGTTACTAATTGTTTAGTGACCATTAACTCTACTACTCGCCCTGCAGCCCTAGGTGTAATAGCATAAACACCTGAGTGAATTTTACATCCTGCTGGAATACCTAATACAGGTACTTGAGATGAATCTTTTTCTTGTGTATTTAAGGCTACTACTTTCGCTATATTACGCGCAGTACCATCACCACCAGCAAATAAAATAATATCAACTTGCTTAGCGAGTAAAGCAGATATAGTGCTTTCGGTATCAATTGCTTGTGTTTTATCTGTTGAGGTTTGATAAACCAGTTCAACAGTAAAACCTAGTGATTTTGCGGCTTGCTCACCCATTTGGTTATTAGCAGTATATACAGTTATTTCATCTTGATAAGGTAATAATACTTTTAGCGCTGTTTGTGTTCGCTCATTGGCTTTAAGATCAGCTCCTAATGCTAAGGCGTGATTTACCATATCATCACTCCCCTTTAACGCGACACTTCCACCAACACCTGCTATCGGGTTAATAACCAAGCCTAATTTGAACATTATTTGCCTTCTTTATTTTTTATAAAACCATCAGTATTTAAAGGTAAAGGTGTATTATAAAAGTGAGCCAAAGCTTCAATGAACTGATTTGCTCTTACCGGAAACCCTTGCTGTAAAAACACTTCAACCTGTTGAAAAACTTTGTCTTTAAAATCAATACTATCGGATTGAAATCCATCTAAATTATCAGAAGAAACATGGAAATCTTTTTTAACGGCGACATTAAAAGCCCACTCAATAGCTTGTGGAATAACTTCAACCTGCTCAAATTGAGCTTGTTGCTGCTCATTTCGCCCATCAGGAGCATACCAGTAGCCATAATCTTCTAGTAAACGTCTTTTTTCGCCGGCATGACACCAATGCGCTATTTCATGAAAAGCACTTGCATAATAGCCATGGGCAAAGACTATTTGATTATAACTACATTCGCTATTTTGAGGTAAATAGATGGGTTCATCGTCCCCCCTAATCAATCGCGTGTTATAAGATTGACTAAAAGTTTTATCAAAGAGCTCAATTAAATCTTGATAATGGTATGACATGACATTTATAACTAGGAATATAGTAGCAGAAAAATAATAGCGCTATTGTAACGAAAAATGACGCCTGTGACAGCGTCATTTTAATTGAGATAGTGTTTAATATAATTTTAAGCTTATTAAGCTTACATTGTTAATTTAAACATCATCTTCGATATTATCCTTACCTTTAGTGCGCTCTATGCTATTTAACTTATGGTGGATAGCTGATTTAATCATCATATAAGCACTAACCGGTGCCGTCAGCAAAAGAAATATAGAGATAAGAATCTCTTTTAAACTTAACCCATCTTGCGTAGTACTAAAGAAAATCATTGCAGCGGTTAATAATGACGCCATACCCAATGTGGTTGCTTTAGTAGGCCCATGAAGTCGCATAAAAAAGTCTGGCATTTTCACTAAACCGATAGACCCGATAAGTACAAAAGTTCCGCCAATTAATAATAATATTGAAATAATCCATTCAGTCATAACTTACCTCCTACTCTATAATGTCGCCACGTAATAAGTATTTACATACTGCCACAGTACTTACAAAACCTAACATAGCAATTAGCAATGCAGCCTCAAAATACAGTCCAGTTCCCATATTCATGCCATATAAGATGATCAACGCAATACTATTGATATACATTGTATCGAGCGCCAGTATTCTATCGGGAACTGAAGGACCCATTAATAAACGCCATAAGTTTAATATTAACGACAGACCTATCATCGCAAACACAATCAAAATAACAGTTTCTAGCATTGAAATATCTCCTTAAGAGGCGCTTCATAACGTTGTTTAATTGTATTGATTAAAGCCTCTTCATCAGTAAGATTTAAAACGTGTATCAATAAATAACGTTGTTCCGGCTTTTGACCTTCGATAAAACACTCACGCCATGGATACACTTCAGCACTAACAGTTCCAGGTGTTAATGACACTGTACTGGCCAATATAGTAATAGGCATACTGTGTGTTAAATCTAGTGGTACCTTAACAAAGCCTGGCGTTAATTTTTTAGTCGGTCCTAATATTAATATAGCAACCTCAACATTTGCCGTAATAATGTCATATAAAACCAACATTAAATGACGTAACGCTAGCATAGGCCTTAGTACTAATGGCTGCTTAGTTCTAAATGGGTTAGTCGCAAGCGGAATAACAATAGCAAGAATAATAGCTAAGACAATATGCCCGGTTGATACGCTATTATTTAATAATAACCATACAACAAATAACAAAATACTCCGAATAGGAGTTGGCAGCCATTTAAATCGAGTTTCTAAACGCATTACTCGCCTCCAGGAAGAATAATATTAATATTGTTGCTAAAATCATGTAATTGAGTCGCAGCTCCAATTGCATACTCACTTAACGGTCCTGCAAAAATACTCATTAACGGTGCACTAGCCACCAGAATAATTAATGCAGCTAACTGTGCAGGATGTACACGTTCTTGCTTAGCTCTTTCTGCCACTCTTTGTTCTGAAATCTTAGCTTGATGATGCCAAAAAACCGTACTACCTGCTTTAGCGACTGCAAATAACACCGCTAAACTCGCGAGTAAATAAAGCGGCCAAAATACAACGTTATATTCAATATTAAGTGTCGCTTGAAGTAACCATACTTTCGCTATAAATCCAGACAAAGGCGGCATACCTATTACCGCTACCGCAGCAATAACAAAGCAAGACCCCAACAACATGGGTTGAGAAACCGGAGTTCCGGCGGTAATACGGTCTGCAACCTTACCTCGTTGACGGCCAATTAAGTCAGCTAAAATATATAACGCAGCAGTAACAAGCGTTGAATGAACAAGATAATAAATAGCCGCTGAACTTGCTTCAACTGTCTGCACAGCTATTAAGGCCACTAAAGTACCTATCGAAACAATCACCAAATTAGAGACGAGTTTTCTTAAATCTTGGCTTGCTAGTACACCAATGGCACCCATAGTAATTGTCGCCAATGCTAACCACCATAACCAACTTTGCGCCATATGAGTTAACTCACCCGCTTCTTCACCAAAGATAAGCGTATAAACACGCATCATTGAATAAACGCCAACTTTAGTCATTATCGCAAACAACGCAGCAACAACAGGCATCGCGGTAGCGTAAGTATTAGGTAGCCATAAATGTAACGGTAATAAAGCACCTTTTAAAGCAAAAACCACAAGCAATAACAAGCCACCTATTTTAGCCAGATAAACATCATCACCTTGTAAGTAAGTTACTTTTTGTGCCATATCAGTCATATTCAGCGTGCCCAATACGCCATATAGAATACCTAAAGCAACTAAGAAAACAGCCGAGCCAACAAGATTCATAATGACATATTGCAAAGCCGCTCGTGTATTTTTCTTATCTCCACCGTGCATCAATAATGCATAAGAAGCGATAAGCAATACTTCGAAAAATACAAATAGGTTAAAAGCATCCCCTGTTAAAAAAGCGCCATTTACACCTAAAATTAAAAACTGTACTAATGGATGAAAAAAGCTACCTTTCTCATCGTCTCCGGCACTAGCATACAAAGTACACACAGCACCAAGTAAAGAACTCAAACACACTAATAAGGTAGATAAAGGATCAGCAACTAGCACAATACCAAAAGGCGCGCTCCAATCACCAATCGCATAAACTTGAGTACCGTCTGCTTGAACTTTCAATAATAAAGCTAATGAAATGAAAAAAGTGATAAAACTTAACGCTACAGAAGAAAACCGTCTTATCGCCTTGTTTTTCCCACATGGCGGCATTAGTAAGATCACCCCTGCCAACATAGGTAGTAATATAGGTAAAGAAGTCAAATGCTGGCTCATACTTTGCCCTTTTTATTATTTTCTGGAACTTGCCCATTCACATGATCATTACCTAAGTCTGCTCGCCCTCTTATTGCCAAAATAACGACAAAAGCCGTCATTGCAAACCCAATTACAATCGCCGTTAATACAAAAGCTTGTGGTAATGGATCAGCATAAACTTCACTGTAACCTAGAACCGCAGCACTATTTAAACTAAGTCGTCCTGAAGAAAACAAAAATAAATTAACGCCATAAGACAGCATTGTTAAACCTAAAACCACCGGGAAAGTTCGCGATCTTAATATTAAGAACACACCACAAAACACTAAAACTCCAACACAAGATGCGTAAAGTAATTCCATTAAATATTTACCTCTTCTTTAGGTGCATTAGCCGTTAACTTACCAAGACTACCTAAAATCATTAATGTCGCACCAACAACCGTAATATAAACACCTAAATCAAATACCAAGGCACTGGCAAGTTCAATTTCGCCAATAAAAGGTATATTGAAATAATCAAACCAGGTTGTCATGAACGGCTTATCAAAGAACCAACTACCAACACCGGTAAATAATGCAATCGCAATACCTGAGGCAATAATTTTACGATAATTAATCGTTAAGCGTTCAGCAATCCAATTTGAACCATGAGCGATATATTGCAAAATAAAAGCAATAGCAGTTATTAACCCTGCAATAAATCCGCCACCGGGTAGGTTATGACCGCGTAAGAAAATATAAAACGACACGAGTAACGCTAACGGTAATAGTGACTGAGAAATACTCGCCAATAAAATAGGATAACGTTCTTTTGCCCAAGGACGGCCTTCACTATCACTACCAGGCATAAATAAAGGCAAGTTTACTAACAGCTTATAAATGCCTAAAGCAGCAATTCCTAATACACAAATTTCTCCTAGCGTATCAAAACCACGAAAATCGACTAAAATAACATTTACAACATTCGTGCCGCCACCACCTGTTTTAGCATTTGCTAAGAAAAAGTCTGATATAGACTCAAATGGACGGGTAATTAAGGCATAACAAATGCTACCAATAACAACACCTAATGTTCCAGATATACCTATATCACGCAGTATGCGCATAGAGCTAGATTCTCTAGGCGAGTACTGTGGTAAAAAGAATAAAGCCAACATCAGTAATATAATAGTCACTACTTCAACGGTTAGCTGAGTCAATGCTAAATCTGGCGCTGAGAATCGAGTAAAGGCGACAGATACCATCAAGCCCACAACAGAGACCATCAACAAGGAGATCATTCGTGTGCGATACCAAATGACTGTACTAATAGCGCCAATAATTAATAACGCTGCTCCAACAGCATTATGAACATCGATAGGAGTTAGTGGTTTTTGCCCTACTAATTGGTTCATTTCAAGTAATGGCCAACCAGAAAAAAGTAAAACTACTAGGAACATTAACGTTAAATAACGCTGTAACGAACCATTTTCTATCGTATTTATTTTATGCTGGCACCACTTTATCATCCGATAAACTGTACCATCGAACACTTTTTTAGCGTTTAAAGTGGGTAGAGAATCTTGAAATTTATAAAGATGGCGGCGTTGTGTATACATAAATAAACCACCACTAACGGCAATAGCACTCATTAATAATGGCAAATTAAAACCATGCCACAGCGCTACTTTAAACTCTGGCACATAACCACCAAGTACAGCAAAAGACGCAGACTTTAAAATGTCATCAACAATAAAGTTTGGAAATATTCCCACAAGTAAACATAAAGCCACTAATATCTCGATTGGCACCCGCATATATCGAGGAGGTTCACTTGGTTGTCTAGGTAAGTCAATCGGATCACCATTAAAGAAAACATCATGGATAAATCGTGCGGAATAAGCTACCGCTAAAGCACCTGCAACGGTCGCAAGTACAGGAATAAGCCATGACATAGATCCCAATAATTGTTGGTGTAATGTTTCAGCAAAAAACATTTCTTTAGACAAGAATCCATTTAATAGTGGAACCCCTGCCATAGCCGCTGCAGCAACCATTGCCAATGTTGCTGTATAAGGCATAAATCGCCACATACCGTTGAGCTTACGCATATCACGCGTACCGGTTTCATGGTCAATAATACCTGTTGCCATAAACAAAGAAGCTTTAAAGGTTGCATGGTTGATAATATGGAAAATAGCAGCGACTGTCGCAAGTTCCGTACTCAAGCCTAATAATAAAGTAATTAAACCTAAGTGACTAATAGTTGAATAAGCTAATAACCCTTTTAAATCATGCTTAAATAAAGCGATGTAAGCGCCAAATAATAATGTAGTTAAGCCAGTGATACTAACAATAATAAACCAAGTATCAGTTCCCGCTAATACAGGGTAAAAACGTGCTAATAAAAAAATACCTGCCTTTACCATAGTGGCAGAATGAAGATAAGCACTTACTGGTGTTGGTGCCGCCATTGCATGGGGTAACCAAAAATGAAAAGGAAATTGTGCCGACTTAGTGAAGGCGCCAAGTAATACTAAAATTAGTGCAACTTCGTACCAATCATGTGCTTGAATAATTTCTCTGCTAGCTAAAATAACATCTAAATTAAAACTACCAACGATATTACCCAATAAAAGCAAACCCGCTAATAAAGCTAAACCACCACCACCGGTTATAGTTAAAGCCATTATCGCACCTTTACGTGCTTCGGATTTCTGCCACCAGTAACTAATTAATAAGAAAGAACTAATACTAGTAAGTTCCCAAAAAAACCAGAGTTGAATGACATTATTCGACATGACAATACCAAGCATTGCTGTCATAAATAACATCAAGTAGGCATAAAGCTTAGGCATAGAGTCTTTACTACTTAAGTAATAACGAGTATAAAAAATAACTAATATACCAATGCCTAATATCATAAAAATGAATAATAGTGAGAGACCGTCTAAACGAAAGGCTATATCAATACCCAGTAGCGGTATCCACGAAATTGTTTGTCGAATTTCCTCACCAGAAAAAACAGCAGGAGTAAGGCTAATGGTCATTAATAATGCGATAACAGGCATTAATAAGGATAACCCAGTCGATTGATTACGGGTTAATTTGCCCGTCATTGAAGAAATAATACTGCCAAGTAAGGATAGCAAGGGTATCCAAAGCAAAGTCATAAAGTAAACCTTTTTGATAGCGTCGTATTATTACGACAGTACACTATATTATTAGTGTGATGATTCATGTGTTGAATAGTGTAAATATACAATGTTAATGATGATTTTACTGTATTAGTCTTTGAGTTGTCTATAGTTTGTAATTATAGTTTTATCTATTTTATTTAGTACTCGCTAGCCAATTCAAATAGAATTGAAGTTGTGGACAACGAGGATAACTTTTTTCGTTAGGATTAAGTCCGCACCGCACGACTCTATAACTATTAATTACAGTAAATCAACTAACTAAGATTACAATCACTACTGAGTTTAACTATATATTCACACCTAAAATACCAAAATCATTTGGATTATGTAAAATTTTATGTCAAAAATTAAAATAAGCTTCTTCTAGCACTAGTCGCACTGCCTATATAAAGTGTAGTATTTACCTTAATTAAGAAGTATGAGTTTGCAGGTGATAAATGAAGAAGCTGGACAACATCGATTTACAAGTATTAACTATTTTATATAATGATGCAGATATTACTAATAAAGAATTAGCTGAAAAAATAGGAATTGCACCTTCAACGTGTTTAGAGCGTGTAAAACGTTTAAGGCAAAATGGCGTTATAAAAGGTGCTTATATTGATGTCAACTTAAATACTATTGGTGGTAATATTGAAGCAATTGCAGCTATTCGTCTACAGCCTTATTCAGAGCAAATTGTAAATCAGTTTAGAGATGACTTATTAAAATATCCTGAAATATTGAATCTTTACCATATGGGTGGTAGTTATGATTACTACATTCATATGTCAGTTCAAGATAGTGAACATTTACGCCAATTTGTCTTTAAAAATATAACCTCAAGAGACGAAGTTACTACGGTAGAAACTTCACTTGTTTTTGAGCATAGTCGTAGTGGTGTACTACCAAATTTTCAAACAAACTAAAGCATTATAGTAATTAGTTATAATGCTTTAATATTTCAATAATGAAAGTAATACTACATTAGTTCACTATATTACTTGTTAGCTTTTGACTCTTTGCCACGATGTGCTTTTGAAGGTGCATTGTGCTGCACCCTACTCTTCACAGAATGATTATTTTTTTTCACCGTTTTTGTTGTACTACGCTCTTTATGATGGCTAGTTTGACGTTGCTTAGTTGTCACTTTTTGGATGTTTTTATTAGATGGATTAACATTACGTTGCACAACTTTCTTTTGCTTAAGTTGACTTTGAACATGTCGCTCTGATTTTTTCGTGTTATGCACTCTCACTTTATTACTATAATATTTTTTACCCGTAGCCTTACTTCTGTAAGCAACGCCTTTTCGATGTATTGGTTGATGAACCCAACGTTTAGCGTTACCTCCTCTTGAAATGGCACTAGGCTTACGATAATGATGAGACTTATATGGGTTTACAACAAGTACATGACGTTTATTCCACTGAAAAGTACTAAAGAAATAATTAAACGAAATATGAACACCCGAATGCCAATAAAAAGGATTATGGCGATTCACAGAAACATGAAAAGAAGGACGCCAGTAGACAGGTGGATATGACGACCAATGCCAAGTACCATAAACCATACGTGTGTCATAATAAGGAACATACACAACTTCTTTTTTTATAGGTTCAATTATAATATTACTGTCTTCATAACTGACTTCCATATTATTCATTTTACTGAGATTGCCAGCAAGTTTAGCTTTTTCCCTAAGCGTTTGAATACTTTCTAAGACCCTTGTTTCATCTTCTAAGAAAGTATCACCTAATAGCTGCATCCATGTTAAGTCTTCACTTAAATGATTCAGTATTTGTTCAAAAGGCACTAATGCTTTAACACTAGGATCCCAATCAAAACTTTCAATTACTTGAGCAATTTGAGCAGCATTTAAGCCTGCATTATTTTCTAACCACCGCTGTGCTTTGATAACTTCAATTGGATATGTTGACGATATCAATATATGAGTTAACAAGCTGTCAGGATATAGAGCTATCGGCGCTAACATTTGCGCTAACTCAGCTTCACTTATTTGTGATTGTTCTTGCTCATCTAATTGATAATTTTGCTGTGAAAATGCGCTTAAACTCACTGGCGCACTTAATATAAAACTTAATAACAAAATAAAGGTTTTCATCATTTTTATCCTTTTTACTGATCTTAAGTAGTAAGCATACCTTGACCAAACTGAACGCAAGCTGAATAAATAAATACTAGGTCGATATATCAAACACCAGTGTAAAAGTAGCACCACCAAGTGTAGGTGATTTACTGATAAACAATTGACCTCGATAGCTACTCACAAGATCATTAACAATTGCTAAACCAATACCATGTCCTGCTTGATAGGTATCAGCTCGACCTCCTCGCGATAAAATAATAGCCTGCTGTGATTGATTGATACCTTCACCATCATCAGAAACTTCTATGGTTAATTTTTCATTTTCGTTTAAAACCTTAATTGCTATCTTACTTTTAGCGGCTTTACAGGCGTTGTCTAATATATTACCTAAAATCTCCATTAAATCACCTTCATCGCCTTTAAAGATGGCCGACTCATTAACATCAAGCGTGAAAGATAAATGGTTGTCTCTATATAATTTACTTAAAGTTTTCACCAGTTTTTCAGCGACTTGTTTCACTCCAATCCCTAAATGCCATGAAGACTGTCCCGCACTTTGCGCTCTTTTCAGCTGATATTCAATAATTTGGTTAATTTTCTGTAGTTGAACATTTGTATTAGCTGAGATTTCTTTTTCACTTTGCATGACTGCAAGCGGGGTTTTCAGGCTATGGGCTAAATCAGATAAAGCATTACGATAACGCGTCCGTTGATTTTCTTCTGTTACTAATAAAGTGTTTAATTGTTTCACCACCTTCTGTAATTCAAGTGGGTAATAACCGCTTAATGATTTCTGCTGGCCTTTTTCAATACGCTCAAGCTCATAGGTTAATTGTCTCAATGGTTTCAGAGTCCACAATAAGCCAATGATTTGAACAGAGACAAACACGACGATTAGTAATAATAGCCATCCCCAAAGTTTATGCCTAAAATCATTGAGTGCAATCAGCATATTTTCTTGATCTTTAATAATATGAAGAGTTACAGGAAACTCTTGTCCGTTATTAAAAAAACTAACACTAAAACTAAAAAGTAAATGACTACTACCTTCTAAATTGATGGTAGAAAACAACGTTTCTCCAACAATAGGCGATGGTAATAATGCGGGTAAGGATAAGGTTAGCAAAGATTGTGACTGCCATAATGGCATATTATCTGTTGTGTTTTCTGCTAACGTAGTTAAATCATTGCTAGATGTTACTATTGCATACAAGCCTGATTGGCTCACATTAAATTGGTTTTCCAATAAGAGTTCTGGCATGACTAATTGATTATTTTCTACCTCAGCTACAGTCAAAATAGAATAACTATAAGCTTTTAATTCGTTTTGACTCCCCGACATTAATTGTCGCTCAAAGGCATTACTTAATGTAAAACCAATAATAGGTAGCATGATCACTGTCATTACTAATGTACTTAATAATAACCGAACCTTTAAAGAATTCATTTAACGTCTAATCGCTTTAATTTATAACCGTGGCCTCGAAGCGTTTCGATAAAGCCATATTCGCCTGTAGGGTCGAGTTTTTTTCTTAAACGTCTGATAAAAACTTCAATAACGTTAGAATCAAGATCGAAGTCTTGATCATAAATATGCTCAGTGAGTTTTGCTTTCGAAGTCACTTCATCAAGGTGCAACATCATATATTCTAATAGTTTATATTCTGAACTACTCAGTTTTATCGCTTGATTATTCACTTCAACTTGTAAGCTTTTTGTATTTAATGTTAGTTCACCATTCGTGATTAGTGGGCTTGCCTGACCAGCTGAACGTCGAATTAACGCATTTAAACGTGCAAATAATTCTTCTGTTTGAAAAGGCTTAGTTAAATAATCATCTGCACCCGCATCTAACCCTGATACTTTATCTTGCCAACTGTCTCTTGCTGTTAATACTAAAATAGGAAAGCTAATATCGTTTTCTCGCAATGCTTTAATGACACTAATACCATCTATAATTGGTAAGCCAATATCTATAATTGCAGCATCGTAAGGGTATTCTTGGCCTTGAAATAAGCCAGTTTGCCCATCGCTGGCAACATCAACTAAATAATTAGCATCAATCAAATGCTTATATAAATTTTGTTGTAAGGCTAAATCGTCTTCAATTAGTAATAATCGCATATTAATTACCACCACTTACATTGCCAGTTTTAGCATCAACAGAAACTGAGATTATATGACCATTGTTTTTAATTAATTTAATGCGATAAGACGATTTTTGTTTTTGTACTTTAAGCACTTTACCACCAAATCGACTTTTAGCCATTTGCGCTGCTTGCTGACTACTCGTTACTCTTAACTGTTGCTTATGTGCTTGCTGATTAGCTTTAATCGCATAGTTGTTAGCAGTAAAACTTCCATGTGCAAATGTACTCATGGATAGAGTTATAGAAAGAAGAAAAAAACAGGGTAAAGCAAATTTCATTATTGTTCCAAGTACTAGTGTATTTCAGTATTAACCATAGCTTATTTAAAATAATACTCCTTAGCAACTGAATATAAGCTGAACGTACTCACCTGATATCAAAATATAAAATAAAGCTTCTAAAACGTGATAAATCATTCAGCTTACATTCATCTTGATTGCGCTTTAATAACAACATAAACAAATATCGCAAGGATAAATTATGCTTCATAAAATACATAAAACTAAATCGGGCTACGCAATCAAGCTATTACTATTAACCTTTACGAGTATATTATTGTCCACACAAGCTAATGCTAATGATTTAGAGGATTCTGCATTGCCAAGCCATTCTGTTTCTCAAGGATCATTTAAAAACAATTTTAATGATGAACTACGCCAGCAAATAATTGACGTTAATAGATTTACTAACACGCCAGATCAACTTAATAACAAAGCAACATCGAAAACAAGAGAAGAAATTCAAAATAACAATAGTGTTTTAATGAACAAATCGAGTAAAAATAAAATGCTACAAAATCGTAGCTCTTATTACGACGCCGACTTTACAATTTATGCTGCAACAAGCTTTTTACTTGATGATTTTGATAATGACGGCTTCTATCAAACTTTTAGTGTGGTTTTTGACGCTGATATATATAGCTATACACAGCACCAGCTAGGTGAAGTTTATGCTTTGTTATACCTAAGTAAAAATGGTAAACCATGGAAGCACTACTATACTACTGATACTTTTCTTATTGAAGGAGAGTCTGATCTAGACGAATATGAAGTTATAACCACTTTTTTATCTGGTTACTCAACTGACTATTATGATGTGTTAATTGATTTATATCAGGTTGGTTATCCCGATATTGTTGCTACCTATAGTTCAGACGACACCAACGCCTTATATGCTTTACCATTAGAAAGTAATAACTATGACGACACTTATATTGAAGTGGTAGAAGTTTACGGTGGTGGTAGTTTCTCTTTTATCACTTTATTGATGATTATAACGTTAAGCTTTTTTCGTTTACGAGCTAAACACTAATAAAGATAACAGCAAGCAATAAATCTTAGCTAAAAAAAACCACAAGAAGAAGCTTCTTGTGGTTTTTATTTTAATGATTCGAAGTTATCTGATCACTATATTATGAGTAGGAAAAGGCTACTTTCAAAAAAATAGCGCTCTCCCTTTCAAATACTTACTTTAGCTTTTTAAGTCATCAAAGAATTTTTTTACACCATCAAAGAAGCCTGTTTCTTTTGGGCTATGCTTTTTACTGCTTTTACCCATTTTTTCTTCTAATTGACGTAATAAATCTGATTGATCACCTGATAAATTTACCGGTGTTTCTAGTACCACTTTACACATTAAATCGCCCGTTGTTGAACTACGAACAGACTTAACACCTTTACCGCGTAAACGGAACATTTTGCCCGTTTGTGTTTCTTTTGGTACTTTTAATTTAACCTTGCCACCTAGTGTTGGTACTTCAATTTCACCACCAAGCGCCGCAGTAACAAAACTAATAGGTACTTCACAATATAAATGGTTTTCATCACGCACGAATATCTCATGATCACGTACATTAACTTGTACATAAAGATCACCTGCGGGTGCGCCATGTTCACCAGCTTCACCTTCACCAGATAAACGAATTCTATCTCCGGTATCAACACCTGGTGGTATTTTAACAGAAAGCGTTTTAGTTTTTTCAACTCGGCCTTGACCGCGACATGAAGTACAAGGATCAGAAATAACTTTACCTTTACCACTACACGTTGGACAAGTTTGTTGTACGGCAAACAACCCTTGACGCATTTGTACTTGTCCATGACCATGACAAGTTGTACACGTTTTAGCTGAAGTCCCTTTTTTAGCACCTGAACCATCACAAGGTTCACAAGCAACAAAAGTAGGTACTTTAATTTCTAAATCTTTACCTTTAACTGCATCTTCAAGGTTTAACTCTACGTTGTAGCGTAAATCAGAACCTCGTTGTGCACGAGATTGACGACCGCCTCGACCGCGACCACCACCGAAGATATCACCAAAAATATCACCAAATGCATCACCAAAGTCACCTTGACCACCGCCGTGATGACCACCACCATGTCCACCTTGTTCAAAAGCAGCATGGCCATATTGATCATAAGCAGCACGTTTTTGATCATCTTTTATCACTTCGTACGCTTCTTGGATTTCTTTAAAGGTTTCTTCTTTTTCTTTATCACCCTTATTTCTATCAGGATGATATTTCATCGCTAATTTTTTATAGGATTTTTTGATATCGCGCTCACTAGCATCTTTTGATACTTCAAGCACTGCATAATAATCACGTTTTGACATAAATAACTTCTTTTGTTTGCACTTAAATTAACATACGCTTTAACGTAAGAAGCGCTGGGGATAGGCCAGCGCTTTAATTTTACTTCAATCTGAGTAAGCTAACGACTACTTGTCGTCCTTCACTTCTTCAAACTCTGCATCAACAACATCGTCTGCAGAATCAGAGCCTTCAGCATCTGAAGCAGCGCCTTCAGGCGAACCTTGTGCTTGTTGTTTCGCTTGTGCAATTTCCATTAATTTAGCTGAAGCTTCCATAAGCGCTTGAGATTTAGCATCAATTGCTTCTTTATCTTCACCTTTAAGAACTCCTTCAAGTTCAGAAATTGCTGTTTCAATTTTCTCTTTATCTTCAGCAGGTAACTCATCGCCAGCTTCTTCAACTTGCTTGCGAGTAGCGTGAACCATACCATCAGCTTGATTACGAGTTTGAACTAATTCTTCAAATTTAGCATCGGCATCAGCATTTGCTTCTGCGTCATTTACCATTTGTTCAACTTCTTCATCAGATAAACCACTTGATGCTTTAATCGTAATCTTTTGCTCTTTACCTGTGTTCTTATCTTTAGCTGTAACATGTAAAATACCATCAGCATCGATATCGAAAGTTACTTCGATTTGTGGCGTACCACGTGGTGCTGCATCAATACCTTCAAGGTTAAATTGACCAAGTGATTTGTTAGCAGAAGCTTGCTTACGCTCACCTTGAACAACATGTACAGTTACCGCAGCTTGGTTATCATCAGCTGTTGAGAATGTTTGAGATTGTTTAGTTGGGATAGTTGTGTTTTTGTCGATAACTTTAGTCATCACACCACCCATAGTCTCAATACCTAATGATAATGGCGTAACGTCTAATAAAAGAACGTCAGTTACATCACCTGAAAGAACACCCGCTTGAATTGCTGCACCAGAAGCTACTGCTTCATCAGGGTTAACATCTTTACGTGGCTCTTTACCAAAGAAATCAGTTACTGCTTTTTGAACCATAGGCATACGAGACTGACCACCAACTAAGATAACGTCGTTTACGTCACTTACTGATAAGTCTGCATCTTTAAGTGCTTGTTTAAGCGGCTCTAAAGTAGCTTTAACCATATCTTCAACTAATGATTCTAATTTAGCACGAGTCACTTTAATGTTCATGTGCTTAGGACCTGAACCATCAGCAGTGATGTAAGGTAAGTTAACATCAGTTTGTTGTGCTGAAGAAAGTTCACATTTAGCTTTTTCTGCCGCTTCTTTTAAACGTTGCATTGCTAAAGGATCAGTGGTTAAGTCCATACCTTGGTCTTTTTTGAATTCAGCAACAAGATAGTTAATTAAACGGTTATCGAAATCTTCACCACCTAAATGCGTATCACCGTTAGTCGCTAATACTTCAAAAGTGTGCTCGCCATCAACTTCATCAATTTCAATAATTGAGATATCGAATGTACCACCACCTAAATCGTATACAGCAACAACTTTGTCGCCTTCTTTTTTGTCCATGCCGTAAGCAAGTGCAGCAGCAGTAGGTTCATTGATAATACGTTTAACATCAAGTCCTGCAATACGGCCAGCATCTTTCGTTGCTTGACGTTGTGAATCATTAAAGTAAGCAGGAACAGTAATTACTGCTTCAGTTACTTCTTCACCTAAATAGTCTTCAGCTGTTTTCTTCATTTTCTTAAGAACTTCAGCAGATACTTGTGGAGGAGCAACGTTTTTATCACGTGCTGTAACCCAAGCATCACCATTGTCAGCTTTAACAATACCAAATGGCATTATTTTAATATCACGTTGTACTTCTTCGTCTTCAAAACGACGACCGATTAAACGTTTAATTGCAAACAATGTGTTTTTTGGATTAGTCACTGATTGACGCTTAGCAGGTTGACCTACTAATGTTTCGCCTTCTTCAGTGTATGCAATAATTGAAGGCGTTGTACGATCACCTTCTGCATTTTCAATTACACGAACTTTATCGCCGTCTAAAACAGCAACACAAGAGTTAGTTGTACCTAAGTCAATACCAATGATTTTACCCATGAGGGAAGCTCCTATCTATTATGTTTTGCTCTCCTGTGAGAACAAAATCTTAATTAATCTGTTGTTGAAATATTAAATGGGGGTAGGAAAATACTTTTCAATAGAAATTTTGTAAATAAATGCATTTTATTTAAAATAATGATTTATGTGTTGTCTTATGCCAGTCTCATTAATTAGGTGAACAATTTTATACGTAGAAAAAATTGCCAAATACAAAGCATTTATTTCAATAACT
The DNA here is from genome assembly GCF_009832865.1 of Colwellia sp. 20A7. NCBI lineage: Bacteria > Pseudomonadati > Pseudomonadota > Gammaproteobacteria > Alteromonadales > Colwelliaceae > Colwellia > Colwellia sp. 20A7. Next base: position 3,256,255 of record NZ_CP047130.1, read on the forward strand.
AGTTGCTCTAATTATTAAATAAATAACGATGTAGTTGGTGATTTTATCAAGTAGAAATGATCACATAGTTTGTGAGATTGGTATTATACTGTATCAACTAATATAGAACTAAGATTAAAGTAGCACTAAGACGAGAATAGTATTAAGACAAAAAAACCAGACAAATTGCCTGGTTTTTATAAACGCATAAAATATTTAATTTAAAAATAGATGTATTTTAGTAATTAAACAGATTCATCAACGCTAGGTGCGGCTTTAGAAACCATAACCATCGCAGGACGAATTAAACGGCCATTAAGTTCATAGCCTTTTTGCATTACTGCAATAACCGTATTAGGCGCTACGCCAGGTACTTCTTGCATAGACATTGCTTGATGTAATTCAGGATTAAAAGGTTGATCTTGTGGATCAACTGATTTCACACCAAATTTTTCTAATGAAGACGTTAAACCTTGAAGAGTTAGTTCAACACCTTCAATAACGGCCGCTTTACTTTCATCTTCTTTATCGATGTTTTGTAAAGCACGTTCTAAATTATCAACAGTGACAAGCATCTCACTAGCAAACTTCTCTAAAGCAAACTTTTTCGCTTTATCAACATCTTGTGCGGATCTACGACGAATATTATCAACTTCTGCTTTCGCTCGAATTACTGAATCTTTCTGATCGATAACCGTTCCTTGAGCTGCAGCTAAGGCAAGCTCTAATTCATTAATACGTTCTTGTTCAGCACTTATTACCTCGTGAGTATGTTCATGCTGTTCTTCAACTTGTGCTTCTGCTTGCTGAACAATCTCTTCAGCTAACTGCTCTGGCGATAACTCTTCTATAGAAGACTCAGCAGACTGCTGTGCTTCTGACTTTGTAGACTCTGTAGTCATAAAAAACTCCAATTAAATCTTAGTAATTTTACAATAATGAAAATGCAATAATGCTAATTATGGGGTCAAGCTTTCGCTATTCAAGCCTTTATAGCAACTAATTAAGGGCATTTTATCAAATACAAACTTTACAAGCTATGCAAATAAAGGGAAACTTCTTCTAAAGATATTAAATACGAAATAATTGTTATGGCTCAACTATATAAAACAATTGGGCTTATTGGTAAGCCCAATCATCAAGGTGCAAGCTCTACAATAGCTGTATTACACGACTATTTACTTGAAAATAAATACGAAGTTTTAGTAGAAACATCGGTTGCCAATTCTGTCGAAATTGCTGATATGCATGAATGTTCTCTCACCGAAATTGGCAATAAGGCAGATCTTGCTATTGTTGTGGGTGGTGATGGCTACATGTTAGGCGCCGCTAGAGTTTTAGCATGCTTTGACATAGGCGTAATTGGCGTAAACCGAGGGAATTTAGGTTTTTTAACTGATTTATCGCCTGATGACATAATCCCTCCATTAGAAGAGATTCTAAATGGTAAATCCCGCTATGAACAACGTTTTATAATTGAAGCTGAAGTTTACCGACATGGTAAACTTAAAAGTTCAAACAGTGCAGTAAATGAAGCTGTTTTACATGCTGGCAAAGTTGCTAGCATGATTGAATTTGAAGTTCATATTGATAATTCATTTATGTTTAGTCAACGCTCTGATGGTTTAATTATTTCTACACCTACAGGTTCAACAGCTTACTCTATGTCTGCTGGTGGCCCTATATTAACACCAAATTTAAATGCTTTATCTTTAGTGCCTATGTTTCCTCATACCCTTACTAGTCGACCGATTGTGGTCGATGGTGATAGTGAAATAAAGCTTATACTTGCAAATGAAAATCAAGAAAGTTTACAAGTCAGTTGCGATGGCCACGTGATTTTAGCTGTTATGCCCGGTGACGAGGTTATTATTAAAAAAAGCCCTCAAACCATACGTTTAGTACACCCTCTCAACCACGATTACTTCAACGTATTACGAAATAAACTAGGCTGGGGTAATAAGCTTTATTAAAGCTAATTAGCATGCATACAAGTAATTACTCGTTAGTGATTACTTATTCATTGTTCTATAGCGTGAATTATTTTATAAAAAACCTACTAAATTTTTCTAAGTTACTTGCAAAACCATAAATTACTGTATAAATTAACAACTATACATTTATACAGTAAAGTGAGAGTTCACATTATGCTTTTACAACTAAACATTCAAAACTTCGCCATTGTTAAATCACTCGATATCGATTGGCAATCTGGCATGACAACTATTACAGGTGAAACAGGCGCAGGTAAATCTATCGCAATAGATGCCTTAGGTTTATGTTTAGGTGACAGAGCCACCAGTAATGTTGTTCGTCCTAATTGCAAAAAAGCGGAACTTGCTGCAACCTTTGACATACAAAAGAATAAAAGTGCACAGCAATGGCTGACTATTCATGATCTGTTATTGGAATCAAGTAACGAGTGTATTCTTCGCCGTGTAATTTCTGCTGAAGGCCGTTCTAAAGCTTATATTAATGGTAGCCAAGTCCCGTTAGTGCAGCTTAAAGAAGTGGGTCAATTACTGATAAATATTCATGGACAACATGATCACCAATTAATAGTGAAATCAAGCCAACAATGTAAGTTACTCGACGAATATGCCGATCATCAACCAGCACTAGACGAAGTAAAACATTATTATCAACAATGGCATAAATTAAATAAAGAATTAAATGTATTACAGCAAAGTAAGCAACAACGTGAAGCTCAACAGCAACTTCTTCAATATCAAGTAAATGAACTAAATGAGTTTTCCTTACAAGATGGTGAATTTGAAACATTAGAAAGCGATTATAAACGCCATGCTAATGCCCAAGACTTACTTGATACAACCCTACAATCACTACAAACACTTGCCGACGACGAAAGTTTTAACGTACTTGACTCCTTACGTCATTGTAGTGATAGCATAGCCGCACTAGCCCGCTTAGATAATAGGCTGAAAAATATTGCAACTATTCTTAACGACTCTTTTCTTCAAGTCGAAGAGGCTTCTGCAGATCTTAAACATTATTATCAAGAGCTTGAATTAGATCCACAAGCATACGCGATAATTGAAGATCGATACTCTACAGCTTTACAACTAGCCAAAAAACATAGTTTATCCCCTGAACATCTAGTTAGTTTTCATCAGTCACTCACCCAAGAATTAACTGATATCTCTAATGATGAAACAAGAATTAATGCTGTGATTGAAGAGCTAGTCAAAACAGAGCAAAACTACCAAGACTGTGCCTTAGTGTTAACCTCGTCAAGAAAAAAAGCGGCTAAAAAATTAAGTAAAGATATTAGCAAAAGCATGCAAGAGCTGAACATGCCACATGGTAAATTTCATATTGCTATTGAGTCACATAGTAACAATGTCACCAATATATCCGCCAATGGTATAGACAAAATTGATTTTCAAGTCAGTATAAACCCTGGCCAGGCATTAGAAGCAATGAGTAAAGTAGCTTCTGGTGGCGAGTTATCTCGTATCAGTTTAGCCATGCAAGTTATATTAGCCGATAAAGTGATTACCCCTACCCTAATTTTTGATGAGGTAGATGTTGGTATAAGTGGCCCTACAGCAGCAATGGTAGGTAGCAAATTACAGCAACTCGCGAATAATACCCAAGTAATATGTGTAACCCACCTTCCACAAGTGGCATGTAAAGGACATCAACAGTACTTTGTTAGTAAACTAACCGATGGCGAGCACACTGAAACAAAAATAACGGAACTAAGTGAGCAAAGTCGCATCCAAGAAATAGCGCGATTACTTGCAGGTAATAAAATAACTGAGCACAGTTTAGCTAACGCACAAGAGTTATTAGCAAGTTAATTAGCGATACAGAAGCAAGTTAATTAGCGATACAGATAGCAAATTTATGAAAAATAGCTTTGTATCTCAGGCCTTGCTTCGTTATTATCACTGCTTGCACTTAATGCATTAATTTTTAATTGTATTGATTTATATTTAAGGAAAGTAAAATTTCATGTTGTTTCGCACCTCAATTATTGCCATAGCCCTATCACTTTCTGCTTGTTCAAGTTGGGTATATCGTATTGATATCCCTCAAGGTAACTACCTTGAGCAAAAAAGCATAGACAAAATACAAGTCGGTATGACTAAGGAACAGGTTAAATTTGTTTTAGGAAGTCCTGTTTTAGTTGATTCTTTTGATAAAGATACTTGGAACTATGTTTACCGCTTTAAATCAGGCCGTAGTGAAAAATTAGATACGCAAAAGAATTTCACTATGAAATTCGAAAACGACAAACTCGTTTCAGCCGATGGCGATTTTGAATTATCTGAAAACTTCCACATTCCATTTAATGCTCCGGTCATACAAGATGATGAACAAGCGAATGTAGGAAACAAAGGTAGTTATTGATTATTGATTATTGATTATTGATTATTGATTATTGATTATTGAGGTAGTTGAATTTAATTCAGTAGATAATTAAATATAAAACTAAATTAAGAAGAGAATTTTGTCTAATATGACAGAATTGTTATTACTTTTTATGCTTAACTCAAGTCAAAGAAAGTTAAATTTGGTTAACTCGTTATACAACGTGCTAACCAAACTTAATAAATAATTAGAACTTACTTGTATCAGTAAATAAGCCTACTTTTAAATCTTTAGCGAAATATATTTCACGACCATCAACACTAACAGTACCGTCAGCTAAGCCCATATATAATTTACGTTTGATAACACGCTTAAAATCAATTCTAAATGTTACTTTTTTTGCCGTTGGTAAGATTTGTCCGGTAAATTTAACTTCACCTACACCTAACGCTCTCCCTTTACCTGGACCACCAGTCCACGCTAAGAAAAAGCCAACTAATTGCCACATTGCATCTAAACCTAAACATCCTGGCATAACGGGATCACCTTTAAAATGGCAATCAAAAAACCATAAGTCAGGTGAAATATCTAATTCGGCTTCAATAAAACCTTTACCAAACTCACCACCTTCTTCAGTAATATTGATAACACGATCCATCATAAGCATATTGTCTGAAGGAAGTTGTGAATTACCTTCACCGAACATTTCACCAGTACCTGCTTTAACTAAATCTGCTTTGTTGTACGAACTTTGTTGTGCCATTGCCATAAGTATTTTGACCTATATGAAGTTGTTTACTAGGGATGTAATATTTCTTGAGCGTTACTTTAGCGAACACTTGTACACTAAACAACTCCGAACAGTGAAAAAAGTAGCTTTAATGATGATAATATCGTTATTTCACATACTAATTACCCCGATACAAGTTGATATTCCAAAATTTTACAAGTATTTAGACATATTAGCTTTCACTATCGTATTGCAAAATATAACGGTCAGGGTAACATAGCAGCTAGTTGTAAAAATTTTATAAACGCATCGAGATAAATATGAACGATACCGTTAAAAATAAGAAAAAGGCTATGACTAATGCCGAAAAACAAAAACGCTACCGAGAAAGACAGAAAGAACGTGGTAAGCAAGAGATGCGTGGATACTTATCTCCCGAAGCTAGAGTATGTTACCAGTTAATTGCTGAGCAAACTAACTGGTCTGATAGCATCATTTTAAGCAACGCAGTTCGCTTAACTTATGCCGCCTATAAAAATGGGCAAATTGGCTTACTGAATAGTTGGCTAAAAAATAACGAGTTATAAAGGCAGATTCCATTGATAAATATATTATTAGTTGACGACCATGAACTAGTACGTACTGGTATTAACAAAATACTAAACGAAGTTAAAGGTTTTAAGGTTATTGATGAATGTGAAACAGGTGAAGACGCGATAAAATTTTGTCGTATGACTGAACCTGACGTTATTTTAATGGATATGGACATGCCGGGCATGGGTGGATTAGAAGCGACGAAAAAGATTCTACGTCTCGCACCAGAAGTTAAAATAATAATTCTTACCGCTCACACTGAAGATCCCTTTCCAACCAAGGTTATGAAAATTGGTGCTGCTGGTTATTTAACTAAAGGTGCAGGACCAAATGAAATGATTAAAGCTATTCGAGCGGTAAATAGTGGTCAACGTTATTTACCCCCTGAAATAGCCCAACAAATGGCTTTAAGTCCATTTAAAACAAAAGACGAAAATCCTTTTAGCGAACTATCTGATCGCGAATTACAGATAATGTTAATGATAACTCGTGGTGAAAAAGTACCTGATATATCTGAACATTTGCACTTAAGCCCTAAAACAATTAATAGTTACCGCTATAGAATGTTTGACAAATTAAATGTCGGTAATGATGTTGAATTAACACATTTAGCTATTCGTCACGGCATGATAAATACAGAAAAATTATAATTTTGCCAAACATAGATACCACAAAACCAACTCAAAATTTCGATAGTGAAGCCTTTTTAAACTCAGTTACAGAGCAAGCTGGTGTTTATCGGATGTATAACGCTGCGCAAACAGTTATTTATGTTGGCAAAGCAAAGCATCTTAAAAAACGTTTGAGCAGTTATTTTCGTAAAGATGTAGGTTCGGTAAAAACAAAAGCATTAGTTAATCAAATTTGCGCCATAGACGTCACTGTTACTCATACAGAAGGCGAAGCATTAATTCTTGAAAATAATTATATTAAAAAATATCAGCCTAAATATAATATTTTACTTAGAGATGATAAGTCTTACCCATATCTATTAATTACTCACCATAAACACCCTAAACTTGGCCTACATCGCGGAGGAAAACGTACTAAGGGTGATTATTTTGGTCCCTACCCTACGGTAGGTGCCGTTTGGGAGAGTCTACGCTTAATGCAAAAGATCTTTCCTATTCGACAATGTGAAGATAGTTATTATAGAGCAAGATCACGACCTTGTTTGCAATATCAATTGGGACGTTGTTTAGCTCCTTGTGTTGACAAAATATCTGAAGAAAACTACCAACAGCAAGTTGACTTAGCCAAACTATTTTTAAAAGGAAAAAGCTCATTGGTTATTGAGCAGCTTGTTGAAAAAATGGAGTTATCTAGCAGTCAGTTAGATTTCGAACAAGCGGCTAAATATAGAGATCAAATAACTACATTACGTAAAGTACAACAACAACAATATGTTAGTGGTATAGCAGCAGAAATGGATGTTATTGGTTTATTTCGGCTTAAAACCCAAGTTTGTATTCATTTACTTTGTATTCGAGACCATAAAATATTGGGCAGTAAAAGCTACTTCCCTGCTGTGCCTAATGACACGAGTGACGAAGAAGTTATACAAGCATTTATTGGTCAACATTATTTAGGAAATGAACTCGGTAGTGGAACAAACGAAGGGATGATCCCGAAAGAAATTATAGCTCCTTGTGATTTTGAGCAACTTACAGAAATAGCAGTATTATTATCAAAACAATCTGAACATGAAGTTAAAATATCAACAAAAATCAGATCAGAGCGCAGACAATACTTAAAACTAGCCGCGACCAATGCACAAACGGCTTTGATTACAAGAAACAGCCACAAAGAATCGATGCAAGCTAGATTTGCCGCTTTAAATGAAGTTTTTGAATTACCAAATGGTATTAACCGAATAGAATGTTTTGATATTAGCCACACCATGGGGCAGCAAACAGTAGCATCCAACGTTGTTTTTAACCAAGAAGGTCCACTTAAATCTGATTATCGTCGATATAATGTCTATGGTATTACACCGGGTGATGATTACGCTGCAATGGCTTTTGCCTTAAATAAACGTTATGGAAAAATAAAATCAACCGATATTGAAGCATTAAAGAAGTTACCCGACATCGTTTTTATTGATGGCGGTAAGGGTCAATTAGCAAAAGCTGAAGAATTTTTTGCACAATTAAGTTCAGAACAATCGCTTGAAAGAATTCCTTTGCTTGTTGGCGTAGCTAAAGGTGAATCTAGAAAACCAGGCTTAGAAACATTAATACTAGCAGGCTCTCACCAATTAATATCATTACCTGGTACCTCACCTGCTTTACACCTGGTACAACATATACGTGATGAATCACACCGCTTTGCAATTACAGGCCATAGAGCCAAAAGACAGAAAGCGGCTAAGAAGTCAGTATTAGAAACTATTGAAGGAATTGGCGCGAAGAAACGCCAAGCACTTCTTGCCCACTTAGGTGGAATTCAGGAAGTAAATAAAGCTGATGTGAGTGAATTAGAAAAAGTTCCGGGTATTAGTATCGTACTTGCCCAAAATATTTATGATGCTTTACACAATAAGTGACTATATCTAACTACGGATACTGTGTAGAATAAAACTCAGAACTTTTGCTGTTAAATCTTTAACTAAAATAAAAACTATGTGGACATTACCCAACCAAATAACCTTATTTCGGATCATTTTGATTCCCGTTTTCCTTATTATTTTCTATTTACCTTTATCTTGGAGCCACTTTGGTGCCTTTGTAGTGTTTTGGACGGCTTCAGTTAGCGACGCATTAGATGGGTATTTAGCACGAAAATTAAATCAATCCTCAGCTTTTGGTGCTTTTATTGACCCCGTAGCCGATAAATTGATGGTAGTAGCAGCTTTAGTCATGATAGTACAAGACTATCAGAATTGGTTAATCGCTATTCCAGCAATAATTATGATTGCGCGTGAAATTTTTATTAGTGCTTTAAGAGAATTCATGTCATCTCGTGGCAAACGCGACGTTATTGCCGTGTCTGATATGGGGAAATATAAAACTGCAGCTCAAATGTTGGGGATTATGGGGTTAATATGGCGACCAGATTACGACATTCCGTTAATTTTATTTTATTTACCGCATGAAGTTATCAATTATGCCGCATACTTTTTCTATGCGATTGCCACTATTTTAACTATTTCAACCTTAGTAAGTTACTTTAAAGCAGCTTGGCCTGAGCTAAAAAGATAATAGTTTGGTTGCTTTTGATTACTTTTGATTGCTATAGCATCAAATTAGCTGCTTTTTGAGCAGTCGAATTAAAAAAGTTATTTATTAGTTGACTGTAACTTAATACGCTGTAGAATGCGTTTTCGTTGACAGGGAGTCAACAGATGAAGCGGCTGTAGCTCAGCTGGTAGAGCATCACGTTGCCAACGTGAATGTCACGAGTTCGAGTCTCGTTAGCCGCTCCAATCTTTAACTTGATAAAAGTTAAGTTCCAAAGGATTACACCTCGACTCGTGTTGATAAAATGGCGGGTTGGCAGAATGGCTATGCAGCGGATTGCAAATCCGTGGACCTCGGTTCGACTCCGGGACCCGCCTCCATTGTGCCCGGGTGGTGGAATTGGTAGACACAAGGGATTTAAAATCCCTCGCCGAAAAGCGTGCCGGTTCAAGTCCGGCTCCGGGTACCATTTCATCAACAGATGTTGAGAGTAAAAAAAAGTAAAAAAAGTGTGTTTTATACTTGGCAAAGTAAATTAGATACGCTAGAATGCGCGCTCATTTTTAACGAAATGAATGTGAAAACAAAGTGAAGCGGCTGTAGCTCAGCTGGTAGAGCATCACGTTGCCAACGTGAATGTCACGAGTTCGAGTCTCGTTAGCCGCTCCAATTTTTGTTTTAAAAGTAAGTTTTAAAAGTAAAATGTAATAGTTTAATGAAGCGGCTGTAGCTCAGCTGGTAGAGCATCACGTTGCCAACGTGAATGTCACGAGTTCGAGTCTCGTTAGCCGCTCCAAACTTTTATAATATTATGGTAAGTTACCTGTCAGCAATGACAAATAATATTATAAAGAGTAGGTACCAACCTACTATAAAAATACTCCCCTTATCGAAAGATATAATGCCCGGGTGGTGGAATTGGTAGACACAAGGGATTTAAAATCCCTCGCCGAAAAGCGTGCCGGTTCAAGTCCGGCTCCGGGTACCATCTTTAAGATAGTGATATACTATTTATATCACTCTAATACTCTTTTATTATAATACTGAGTATAATAATCACTCCCCTTATTTATCAATTAATAGTTTCAGCTAATAATTAATATTATCTTATTAAATAAAAATATACTTTTATAAAATATAACTTCTTAAATTTTCAATTTTTCAATTTTAATTTCCATTATTCTTACTCCATTATTTTACCTTATTTTCACTTATATTATAGTTATACCAATCTCACTAACTATGTGCTCATTCCTACTTGCTAAAATCATCAACAACATCGTTATTTATTTAATAATTAGAACAACTAGTTATTGAAATAAATGCCTTCTATTTGGCCATTTTTTCTACTTATAAAATTGTTCGCTTAATTAATGAAACTGGTATTAACTCCTGGTGACTTTAATGGTAAAGTTTATTCTTAATTCATAGAGAGGATAAACCATGAAATTAGCTTCAACAAAAATCATCACTGTATGCGCACTTGTTTTTGCAACCAATAGTGCTATTGCCACACCAGCAACGTCTGAAAAGCACGCTAACAAAGCTAACGACTTACGCCATGCCGTATTCACTATGCTTGGAGCAAATATGGGCGCATTAGGTGCTATGGCTAAGGGAAAAATCCCATTTGATGCAAAAATTGTGGAAAAAAACTCAATTCGTATTAATCAGTTATCATTCATGATCGCTGATTACACAAGTACTGATACAAGCGCTTATAAAGTCGACACTACAGCTTTACCAGACGTTTGGACTAAACGTGAAGCCTTTGAAAAAAGAATTAATGATTTAACAGTAGCATCTGAAAAGCTTGTTAAAGTATCTACATCAGGTGATGAGTCTGCAATTAAAGCAGCTATTGGCGGTGTAGGAAAGACATGCGGCGGATGTCACGATAACTTTAGAGAAGAATAACATCAAGCCTGTCCTGTAAAGATATAGGCTAATATAGCTATATGAGGCCTGAGTAACATTTATTTTGTTATTCAGGCCTTTTTGTTTGTACTAATAATAAAATTCTTCTTCCACTGGTACATTCAAGACTAACAACCAATACAAAAATACGGCTACACCTAGAATAATAACTAGCGCTAAAAATAATCTAGAAGATTTAATACCTTTGGTATTTTCAGTACCATCACTTTGTTTATACCCAGTGATCATTGGCACAATCAAGTTTGCTTTTTTCACAAGTAAGTAATAAAAAGCAGCCGCTATATGTAATACAGATACAGCAATAATAATATCAAAAACATTATGATGTATTAATGACATAATACTTTGAATCGAACTACTCGCACTTGAATAGTAAGGTCCTGAGGTAAAAATATCGTCATTCATGAATAATCCACTAACCGCTTGTGATAAAACTGACGTCAACATAAACACGACCATTAGTCCGCCAAGTGGATTATGGCCAACAGTAGTATAATTTTTTTCTTGTTTGAAGTTTTTTAAATAGTATAAAAGCGATTTTTTATTGGGAATAAATTGAGCGAACTTTGCATAGCGAGTGCCAAATATCCCCCATATTATGCGAAATATGATCAAACCTAAAATAAAATAGCCAATTTTTAAATGCCAATCTATTAAGTTTCGTTCGCCATCTGATGTATACCAAGCAGCAAAAAGTGAAGTAACAAGAGACCAATGAAATAGCCTAACAGGAAGATCCCAAACTAATAATTTATTTTTCATTATTTAATTCATGTTGAACAACGATAATAATATTATAAATAATGAACAACTATTGTGAAACCTCTTATTTGTTAAAAGTACTTAGTCATAAGTAGTTATCTCGCTATCAACTTATTATTCTACTTTTTAATTATTGTTGTATCTGGATGAATAGTATTCTCAATAACTTTGAGCGTTTCTCCATTATCCCCACAATCTTTTATAATAAGCCCTAAAGGGCCTTTTATAGATGAATTTTCGTTATCAAAGTCAATATATAAATCATTAACTTGGGTAAAATCCATAGCTAACAATGACTGAAAAGCTATTCCTTCACTTCTCTTACCTCTAGAGCCAACTTATCAAGCCACCCATTTTAACGTGGATGAAATTCAAACCATAAACTACACTTGATTTACCTTGATTAAATCTGGTGATTATTATGCCTAAGCCACGTTCGCAACAAATTAGTTTATCCGATACGCCGTATTATCATATTTGCAGTCGCACGGTACGAAAGGCTTTTTTGTGTGGGATAGACAAGGAAACAGGTGTTAGTTACGAGCATAGGCGAGCCTGGATTGAGAAACGAACATTTCAATTAGCGAACGTGTTTGCCATCGACATTTGCGCACATGCCGTGATGCATAATCATTTACACCTCGTATTACATGTAGATAGTGAACAAGCTAAAGGCTGGACAACAGCTGAGGTACTACAACGTTGGCACAAGTTATTTAAAGGCACACTACTAACTCAACAATATCAAATGAAACAATCGCTTGATAAATTTCAACTGACCATGGTCAAAAGCACGGAAGATATCTATAGGAGCCGCCTTATTGATATCAGTTGGTTTATGCGCTCGCTTAATGAGCCAATTGCTCGAAAAGCAAATCAAGAAGATAAGTGTACAGGTCACTTCTGGGAAGGGCGTTTTAAATCGCAAGCATTGTTAGATGAAGGTGCAATATTGTCATGCATGGCGTATGTTGATTTAAACCCTGTGCGCGCTGGTATTGCAGCCACACCAGAGCAATCTAACTTCACCAGTATTAAACTACGGATAAAAGCGGCGATAAAAGGTCAACAACCAGCCTCGTTATTGCCCTTTACAGACAATGAACACAAAGACAAAAGAACAGGCTTATGCTTTAACTTAAAAGACTATCTCACCTTAGTGGATGAAACAGGGCGTGTACTTCGTGATGATAAACCTGGTGCTATTAACAGTAAAACCGCAAGCATTCTAACAAGGCTGCATATCAGTGATGAAAGTTGGTTAAAACTGACCACTAATTTTGAAGGTATCTTTACGGGTGCAGTAGGTACCGTTGAGCATTTATGCGAGTTTAGCGAGCATGTCGGTTTGCAACGTACACATGGAATAAGCAATGCACGAGCCTGTTTGGATAGCGCATAACACCACACCATAAGACGTTAGTTATTTAATTTTATGTTATGTCGACATAACGACTTTAACTCGGCTTAAATCCAACCATTTCACCAACATTCATAATATGTCAGCGAATAATCTTAATTTCCTCGAATTAATAGATATTTAAGTAACTAAAAAAATATCGATAGGCTTTTCATTCTCGCCTGTCGTTATTATGGGTGGCATGATTATTACATGATTATTATGATTATTTTCTGAGCTCTCACCCTTTGCATGGTAACGGGGACAGATGTACATTAAATTAACCGGTACTTTTGTAGCTTGCTATTCGGTTTTTCAGGAATAGTCATTTCAATTAAAGCGGCATCCATCGCTGGTTTAAGGTAGCGCTCTCTAAAGTGCTTGCGATCTTTAAGTTTCAACTTTTCTTGTAATTGCTTTCTATTTAAAGATATATCAGATTGACTTAATACATTTATCAAAGCTTTAACTTGTGGTGTTTCTTGTGGGGTTGTGTTTTTTTCTATTGGCGTCTGTGATCGTGCAGGTTCTTTATTTAAAAATAAGCTATTGCCTACTTTTAAAATAGTACTTAAGGTATTTTCGAGAATGTACTCGATGAAAACTGAAGAATCACCCGTGTCGGTACTTTCATTTATTGCACTATTATACTGCTGTTTAGTTGCCTCTATAAATTTTTCTACAGGAAATAATATAAATAACGGATTCCATTGCTTAAGTATTTTAGATTGCCATAAAGAGGCGATGCGACTATTACCTTCAACAAAAGGGTGGATAAATTTAAGTTCGTAGTGAAATACTGAGCTTTTTATTAGCGGGTGTTCAGTCGATGTAGACAACCAGCTAAAAAGATCTTCCATCATCTGTGGAATATGTAAAGCTTGCGGGGCCACTTTCAATTTATTGCTATTGATAGTGTTACTCGTCCGATAGTTATCAGTTGTATTTTCTTGAGACAATATAAGCATTTTATGTGCTGTCAAAAAATCATCGCATAAATTAATATCCCAATTATTCATCTGTTCATAGACTTCAATTGAATTATTTACTTTTTTGATTATTTCATCAGATAAATCAATGTCGTCTTTATGATGAATTGTGTTTATCTGCGCCTTTGTCAAGGTAACATTGTCAGTAAGTAACGCATTTTTAACGTGTTTTACCATAGCATCTTGCTTACTTTGCAAGATATCTTTTTCGTTGTACATTATAGAGAATTTGCCGATAGCTTCTGCAATATCTGAAATATAATGAATGATTTTTGATGTGACTGTAAACGGAGGTTGAAATTGACTCATGACATAATAAATTTTAAGCTTTGATTCTACCTACAAGATACGCTAATCAAGAGGGTTAGTATAATTAAAATTCTTAATTAACCTTAACTTTAGATAATGTTAGAACTATTTATTCATCGAGTAAATAGGTTTTTTGACTGAAAACGATTGAAAGTAAACAAGATGGGTCACTGTGTCATGCTTATTGTGCTTGTAACCTTTCGTTGGAATTACTTAATATGAGTCTAAAACTTTCGTTATCATCGAAGACAAGCTGTAATCAAAATGTTAAATAGGAGGCTAAGATTACTGATTTATTCGGTATTAGCACATTACCTCTAGGCATTGATAAATGGTACATATAGATGGGGGGCCTTAAGATATATTTGATTGTGGTAGTTAGGTGTTTTGATAAGTTGTGTGTATCTAAATCCTTTTATTCGACGACCATATTAAGCATTAACATCGAACGATAACCAACTAATTAACACCGTTTCGAGCAAAGAAGTCATCAGGTAGTCAGAGATTTCTCCTCCTCGACAATATTACTGTGTTAAGAGTGTGCTTTTAAATAACTGATACCAACGCTCAAGTACTGCTTTTGTTGACCATCTTTTTGCAGTTTCTTCATCGATAAATAATACCGTGTATGTATGGTTACTCATAATAGCGTAAACGCAAACATCAATAACAAACACCTGCGTTAGGCTAAGTAATTTATCTTCTACCCAACCTCGCCTGTGGTCAAAATTTTTTCCTGTGTTTTTATCTTCACCGCACAAAAAAGGCACGACGAACACAACGAGAAATACAGTGATAATAAGGGGAATCAGCTAAGCTAATGAGTTTTCTGGCGGTTGTCATGAAAGACCTTTCACTTACAGGTTGTTTATTAACCTTAGTTGATAAGTCTGTGTTGTTCAAATTTAACCCACTGCCCTGCTTCATATTTTTAATTAATCAACTAGATTATTTGATTTATTAGCCTTTGTTTGTCTTGCTTGAGTATATTCAAGTGGCTCTATTCTTCTCATCAGTTAATAAATGAGCACAAAAAAACCCGACAACCTTAAATTAAAGGTTATCGGGTTTTATTGTTTGCAATTATATTCAATTGTACTTTTATATGGCGGTGAGGGAGGGATTCGAACCCTCGAAGGCTTGCGCCTTACACACTTTCCAGGCGTGCTCCTTCGGCCACTCGGACACCTCACCAGTAACAAGCTGCGCTATAGTAGATAAAAACTATCTAACACGCAAGCGGAACTCCGTAGTAATCGAACAAAACTGCACGACTGTCTATAATTCACTCGGTTATGCTAATTACGCTAACTTAACCTAACGAAGCTAAGCATTCCCCTTCACTGTTAGTTTATTTTCTGCAGCAAAATTTAACATTCTATGTAATGGAATCAAGGCCTTTTTCGCAAGTTCAGTATCAACAGTGATTTCTTTACCTACAGGGCTCTCTAATGCTTCAGCAATAGACTTTAATCCATTCATTGCCATCCATGGGCAACTTGCGCAACTACGGCATGTAGCGCCATTACCCCCCGTTGGTGCAGCAACAAAAGTTTTGTTTGGGTTAGCCTGCTCCATTTTGTAAAAAATACCTTTATCTGTAGCAACAATAAAGTGCTGATTTGGCATTTCTTGACTTGCTTTTATCAACTGACTAGTTGAACCAACAGCATCCGCTAGCGCGACTACATTAGCCGGTGATTCCGGATGTACTAATACCGCAGCATCAGGGTATTGAATTTTTAGATCACGTAATGCTTTCGCTTTAAATTCATCATGAACAATACAAGCGCCCTGCCACATTAGCATTTTGGCACCTGTCTCTTTTTCAATATATGCACCTAAATGGCGATCTGGTCCCCATAGAATGGGCTTTCCTTCACTTTCCAGCATTTCAACAATTTCTAACGCAATACTTGAGGTTACTACCCAATCGGCACGTGCTTTAACTGCAGCAGAGGTATTAGCATATACAACAACAGTATGGTCAGGATGTTGATCACAAAATGCTGAGAATTCTTCAATTGGACAACCTAGATCTAATGAACAAGTTGCTTCTAGCTCAGGCATTAACACTGTTTTTTCTGGGGTTAAAATCTTTGCAGTTTCCCCCATAAACTTAACACCCGCTACAATTAAAGTTTCTGCTAGATGTTGATTACCAAAACGTGCCATTTCTAAAGAGTCTGCAACACACCCCCCAGTTTCCTCTGCAAGTGCTTGGATTTCGGGATCAGTGTAATAATGAGCAACCAGAACTGCATTTTTTTCAATTAGCAGCGCTTTGATTTTTGCAATATATTGTGCTTTTTCATCATTATTTAATAATTCAGGTTTCGCTGGAAATTGATAATCAAAATCAACAGCTGCATTAATTTGGCTCATTTTAGCTCTCTATATATAACAAGTATAAATGTCTTTAAACGGCGTAATTATAAGGGAACGGCTAAGTAATGTGTAGTACTTTGAAGTATTAGCCCTTAGTTTAAAAGCTTGTTAAAAGTATTAGTAAGATATAAAGAAGTTGTCTGTTGCGCAGAATTTAAAACGTTAATTAACTTGTGTGAACGAGCTGAGCTGATCAGGAGCCTTAAAATCTACTTATTCATAGGAGGGAAAGAATATTTACAGGATTAAGTGCTCACTTGTAAAGGATTTGAACCTTCGATTAACGTAGATTAACTGGTTAAAAGCCTGGCTTAGTTTTTTGATATTTAAAAAGGATATAAAGAAAGTGGTCGGCCGTGAAGGATTTAATCTTCGACTAACGTAGATTAACTGGTTAAAAGCCTAGGCTTAGTTTTTTGCTATTTAGCAAGGTATAAAGAAAGTGCTCGGCCGTGAAGGATTTAATCTTCGACTAACGTAGATTAGCTGGTTAAAAGCCTAGGCTTAGTTTTTTGATATTTAAAAATGATATAAAGAAAGTGATGGGCCGTGAAGGATTTAATCTTCGACTAACGTAGATTAGCTGGTTAAAAGCCTAGGCTTAGTTTTTTGATATTTTAAAAAGGATATAAAGAAAGTGGTCGGCCGTGAAGGATTTGAACCTTCGATTAACGTAGATTAACTGGTTAAAAGCCTAGGCTTAGTTTTTTGATATTTTAAAAAGGATACAAAGAAAGTGGTCGGCCGTGAAGGATTTGAACCTTCGATTAACGTAGATTAACTGGTTAAAAGCCTAGGCTTAGTTTTTTGATATTTTAAAAAGGATACAAAGAAAGTGGTCGGCCGTGAAGGATTTGAACCTTCGATTAACGTAGATTAACTGGTTAAAAGCCTAGGCTTAGTTTTTTGATATTTTAAAAAGGATACAAAGAAAGTGGTCGGCCGTGAAGGATTTGAACCTTCGACAAATTGGTTAAAAGCCAACTGCTCTACCAACTGAGCTAACGGCCGACATATTGTGATTTTAGAATAAATCCCAATCTACTTTTTTAACTCAGTAGTAGAGTGTTTTTCTTTTAAAACTTACATTTAAAAAATGCTTTGTCGCGAATATTTTTAACTTTCGACTAACGTAAATTAATTGATTAAAAGCCAGGTTTAATTTTTGATATTTAAAAAGGTATAAAGAAATTGGTCGGCCGTGAAGGATTTGAACCTTCGACAAATTGGTTAAAAGCCAACTGCTCTACCAACTGAGCTAACGGCCGACATATTGTGATATTAGAATAAATTCCAATCTACTTTTTAAACTCAGTAGCAGAGTGTTCCTCTTTTAAAACTTACATCTTAAAAAAGTGGTCGGCCGTGAAGGATTTGAACCTTCGACAAATTGGTTAAAAGCCAACTGCTCTACCAACTGAGCTAACGGCCGACATATTGTATTATTGGAATAAATTCCAGCCTATCTTTTAAACTCGATAGAAGAGTGTTTTATTTAGAAATTTAATTCTAAATAAAAGGTCAGTACTGAAGGATTTAAAGCTTCATCTAACTTAGATAAACAGAGTAAAGCTTTTGCTTTATAATTGCTAATCTAAAATCAAAGTGGTCGGCCGTGAAGGATTTGAACCTTCGACAAATTGGTTAAAAGCCAACTGCTCTACCAACTGAGCTAACGGCCGACATATTGTGATATTGGAATAAATTCCAACCTATCTTTTAAACTCGATAGTAGAGTATTTACTTTTAAAACCTAAGTTTTAAGAACTATTCAATCCAGAAGGTTACAAATCCTCGATTGATTTTGATTAATTAATTTAAAGTGTTAGCTTTATTCTAATTAATCAAAAGTAAAGTGGTCGGCCGTGAAGGATTTGAACCTTCGACAAATTGGTTAAAAGCCAACTGCTCTACCAACTGAGCTAACGGCCGACATCGCGTTTAGGTTGGTGCCTCAACGCGCCGCATATAATACTGATATATAAATTTAGTGCAAGAATAAATTCATTTTTTTTCACTATTACGCCTCGTTTGATTAAAAACAAAGCACATTGCTAGTTTTGTCAACAACAGAAATAGTGAATATAATTAAATTAGAATTCCATTACTTTAATTTATCTAACCGCGGTTTTGCTAATTGTGCTGAAGTTGAGTCAGGATATTCACTTAACAGTTGAAAATATAGCTGCTTCGCTTTCTTTTCATTTTTCTGTTGTTGTGCAACCATCGCTAATTTTAACAAAGCATCAGGTCTTTTACTTGAGTCTTGAAACTGTTCAACAACGATAGTAAATTCTTGGTCTGCTTCAGCTAACTTACCTTTATTAAACAGTAATTGCCCTAACCAATAATGTGAATTAGGCGCATAAGTTGACTGAGGATAAGCTTTATTAAAACTTCGAAATTCAGGAATGGCTTCTTCATATCGCTTATCTTTGAGCACCAAATTCAATGCTTTATCATAAGCCTCATTTTCAGTTAAATCGTCACTATAATTCTTTGTCACTGCAGGAGCATGAGCCACTGTAGTATTAGAAACCTGTGAAGCTGGTTGCAATGCTTCTCTTACACGTTTATCAAGCTCTTGATATAGCTCTCGCTGCCTTTCAAGTACTTGAGATAGTTGATGTGTATGTAATTCAGTAACACCACGTAATTCATTAACCTGGGTTTGTAGATCATCAAGCTGACTTTGAATGTTTACTTGAGCTCGGTTACGAGAATCAAGTTTTCGTTCAACATTAGCCAATTGTTCGGTCAACGAACCTGAGTTTTGGTTCTTATTCGATGCAGAGCTTACGTCGATAACTGGCGCTTGAGCCGCTAGCACAACTGAGGTGCTAGCGGTCCAAATAAGACCAAATAAAACTGCTCTATTAGAAAGGGTTAGTTTCATTTTTTTTCCGATTCTCTTTATTTACAGTTCGCTATGTATAATTAATACATAGCGATTAGTAAATAGTTTTTAGTATACAATTACCGCACGGCGATTTTTAGAGAAAGCTTCTTCTGATCTATCTTTGATCATTGGCTTTTCTTCACCATAGCTTACAATTGATAATTGACTCGCTGATACACCCATATTTTCTAAATAGGTAACAACAGCTTTAGCACGACGCTCACTTAATGCGATATTATATTCAGGCGTACCACGTTCATCTGCATGACCTTCAATTAAAACTTTCACATCAGAATTAGCATTTAAAAATTCAGCATGTGCGTTCAATATTTTTGAAAACTCACTACTAACACTTGAAACATCAAAACCGAAATAAATAATATGTTCAGAACGTAACATAGCTAGTTGTTGGCGTTCTTGCTCTTCAATTTCAGCAGCTCGTTTAGCAGCCTGAACTTTAACAGCTTCTTCAGCTGCTGCTTGCTGTTCTTGTACCATTTCAACATTACTATCAACGCTTACTTGCTCATCTGATGAATCGTTAGAGCTACAAGCAGCTAAAGCTAACATTGGTAAAGCTATAGCTACATTTTTAAGTGTTTTATTTAAAATCATATTATTTTTTTCCTTATTTTACAAAAGTGTAATTTTAATTTTTTCGTTCTTTTTTTATATAATAAATAGTTTTTTATTTAATAACTATCACTTTACAAAAACGGTGACCAAGCAGGTGACTTAACTTGACCATCAAGTGCAGGTAAACGTGCTTTAAAGCGACCATCAACTGACACTAACCCAAGTACCTGCCTATTATTATGTAAAGTACTATATATTATCATTCCACCATTAGGTGACACACTTGGTGACTCATCTAACCTGGTTTTCGTTAGCACTTGAAATAAACCTGAGTCTAATTCTTGTTTGGCTAAACGATATTGACCACGCGTTCTATTCACCATAATTAATTGTTTATTATCTGGCGTAATAGAACCACCTAGATTCATTTCACCATTAAAAGTGAGTCGTCTAACTTTCCCATCGATTAAATTTACGCGATATAGTTGCGGTTTACCACCCCGTTCTGAACTAAATATTAAAGAATTTCCATTTGGTGCCCAACTTGGCTCTGTATCTATCGCTCTATTGCGAGTTACGCGACGTAATGTTTTAGTAGCTAAGGTCATTACATATAAGTCAGGGTTACCATCTTTTGATAAAACCATCGCCATTTTTTTACCATCAGGAGAAAAGCGTGGCGCACTATTAATACCGTCATATGAACTTACAAGTTGACGTTGCCCGGTATAAATATTAATTGTGTGTATTTGTGCTTGTCTGTTCTCAAAAGACACATAAGCTAACTGCTCGCCATCAGGATGCCATGATGGTGACATCAGTGGTTCATTAGAGCTTAATAATACTTGTTCATTAAAGCCGTCATAATCAGAAAAAGCTAATTGATAAGGAAAACTGCCTTCATCTCGTACAATAACGTAAGCAATTTGCGTTAAAAAAGCGCCTTTAGTACCGGTGAGTGATTCGTATACTGCATTACTAATAGTATGAGCATAGCGACGAAACTGCTCGCTGCCAATTTGCGCACTACTTTGACTTAAAATGTGGTCTTCTGTTTGTACCAATTCACCATTACTTAGCATAGAAGTTTGTCCGCCAGTAATTTGTCCGCGAATAACATCAACCAACTGATAACTAACTCGATATTGCCCTAAACTAACTTCTTCTATTGTCCCTGTGACAATAGCTTCAACACCAATACTTGCCCAAGCACTATAGTCAATATTCATTGCTGACGTTGGCAATTGAGGGTATTGACTTTGACTGATCGGATTAAACTTACCACTACGTAATAAATCGTCACTAATAACTTTAGATACTTGCTCAGGAAGTTCGCCTACGCCCTTCCACTTAAATGGCACTACAGCAATAGGTCTTGCGCTATCAACACCTCCAGTAATCACTATTTCAAGTGTTGCCATCGCGGAAGTAGAGAGTAGGGTTATAAAAATTCCAAGTAATAATTTAATTTTCATATTTTTCTATTTAATCCAGTTCTGTTAATTTTTGAGAGTTTTTTTAAACAATCTATTTTCGAATCGATTCTGCTTTCATTCAACATTAAAATTCAGGCACAACAGTAACACCAATATTACGCATTTCTTTAAATATTTCAGGATCTTTAGAAACGGGTAATGTACCTGCTTTAAATACAGCTCTTTTAGCTGCTTCACAAACAACACTATCACCGCTAACGTTTCTAACTTGCGTAACAAAGCCTGAAGATGCAAGGCTTATCATTAGTTTACAAGACTTACCTTCCATTGTTGAACGATCATTAATCATATTTTGATCAATGACATTGGTAATAAGCGCTGCATAACGTTGTATTTCAGACATCATTTGTTGCTGACGAGCTTTATTACGTGTAGCCATTTCCGCCGCCATTTGTTCCGCTAGTAATTTTTCTTGTGCGGCTCTTTGTGCTGCTTCTTGCTCTTTACGTTTGCGTTCCGCTATTTGCTTTTTACGAAGATCTTCCGCTTTTTTTGCTTCAGCTTCAGCAGCTAACCTTTTAGAACGAGCTTTTGCCGCTGCATCTTCTGCTTTTTTCTGCTCTTGTTCTTTTTGTTTTCTTACTTTTTCAGCATTTTTAGCTTTAGTATTCGCTTCTTGCGCTGCTTTATCCGCTTGTTTTTTCTCTTGTTCTTTAATCTTACGCTGCTTTTCTAATTTTTTGATTCGTGCTTCTTCTTGTGCCCTACGCTTTTTAGCATCATTTGCACGTTTTTCTATATCTTCAATTCGTTTTTTCTCTGCCGACTGTTCATCTGCTTTTTGCTTTTTAATCTCATTTATCGCTTTTTGTAGTTTTGCTCCATCGACTACTGTTGCTTCTATCGGCTTAACTTCTTGCGCAATTGAAGCACTTGCTTTCGGTTTTATTTCGCTGTTAAAGTCACCCATAAAAAGAACAGCAATCAAACCTACATGTAAGAAAACACTTAGTCCAATAGCTTTGATAAAGGTGCTCTTGTTATATTCTTCCGTCACTTTAGTTCTCCAACGGTTCTGTCATTAAGCCCACCGATGGTACACCAGCAACATTTTGTAGTAATACCATTAACTGTATAACTGCATCATATGAAACAGCACCGTCACCATTGACAACAACCGGTGTGTCAGGATTTACCAATAAATGGGCCTTCACTAATGTAGCGACTTCTTCAGCTGATAGTGGTTCTTTATCGTTCGCACCTAAAGTAATATAGTATCGCCCTTGAGCATCAACTGAAGCAACCAAAGGTGGTTTAGTATCTTTATCTAATGGCTCTGCATCTGCTTGAGGTAAATCAACTTTAACCCCTTGCGTAATAAGTGGCGCAGTCACCATAAAAATAATCAACAATACCAACATAACATCAATATAAGGGACAACGTTAATTTCAGCGACTTTTCGGCGTCTAACTCTGTTATACATAAAATACGCCCTTATTTATTCTGGCTTACCAGCGACTGTTTGTCGTTGTAGAATACTAGAAAACTCTTCCATAAAATTACCGTAGCTATTTTCAAGCTTTTCTACTTTATGACTAAATCTGTTAAAAGCCATAACCGCAGGGATGGCGGCAAAAAGCCCCATAGCCGTTGCAATAAGTGCTTCAGCAATACCTGGTGCTACCATTGCTAATGTAGCTTGTTGTACAGAGCCTAATCCAATAAATGAATTCATAATCCCCCATACCGTACCGAACAACCCGATATAAGGACTAATAGAGCCAACAGTTGCCATAAAAGGTAAATGCATCTCTAAATTATCGACTTCGCGTGATAATGCAACTCGCATAGCGCGCTGAGTACCATCAATAATCATGGTTGGATTATCAATATGACTTTTACGTAAGCGTGCAAATTCTTTAAAGCCGGCAACAAATAAGTTTTCAACACCTTGAATTTCAGCTTTAGTTGAAATTTCATTATAGAGTTTACTTAAATCAGCACCACTCCAAAATTTATCTTCGAAGCTTTTCAGTTGTTGCTTAGCTAAACTAAGTGCTTGTCGACGTTGAAAGATCATCCCCCAGCAAGCCACAGAAAAACCCAATAACACCAACATAACAAACTTAACCAATAAACTGGCTTCTAAGATGAGTTCTACAATTGAAAGTTCAGCAGACACGTTTTAACGCTCCTAATATAGATTCTGGAATAGCCATAGGTTTTACTTTTTGAGAGTTATGACTTTGAAAATTAACACAAGCAACACGAACTGTTGCAGTGCATATTAATTGTTTTGCTTGATTCGTGATTTGTTGGTTAAACACTAAACTAGCACGTTTTAACGTTACTATAGTAGAGTTAACATTAAGTACATCGTCCAGTTTAGCTGAAGCAATATTGTCCATTTCAACCTTTCTGACAACAAAACCAATATTTTGTTCTAAAAAATTAGCTTGGTTGATACCAAGTTCTCTTAGCCACTCGGTACGAGCACGCTCAAAAAACTTTAAATAATTGGCATAATAAACAATTCCACCCGCATCAGTGTCTTCGTAATAAACTCTTAACGAGTAATCTTGGCTTGTATTTAATTTTATATTTGACATTTACAACAAGGTTTCTAAGCAATCGACACAAGTGAACATATACTAATAGATAACCTAGTAGACAAACAAGGTGAAGTTAATGAATAGTTACATTTTATAGCAAAAAAGTGACTTTTTATGTTACCGCTCATTTACGATTAACACTTACTAATCCAAATTAAGCGTAATATTGATTAAAAAGTACATCTGTTTTCTATAAAACATCGAGCATTCATTAGTTTTTCTAATGCGAGAAGCTAATTTTATTAGTTTGTCACACTACATAAACAAACCTATAATAAACTTGTTTTCTGATATAGCGCTTTCGCAATGATAATTTACTCTTCCCCTGTAAAATTATCATTTACTAGAAAACGATGAATTGATATTTTTTTGTTTTATCTTTTCTCGACATGTTTAATGTAATTTCATATAGACTTCCTTCTATCAACTTGATATTTAAGTTGGCCCGCAATAATTTGTGGGCTTTTTTTTGCCTAAAATTTAAAGAATTAAACATAAACTGAGTTTAATGAGAACAGTATCAAAGCAATGCTATTGAACTAGAGTACTAGTAGAACAACTTATAGTTGACCTAATACTTGTGCTGGTTCAATTTTTGTTGCTCGCCAAGCTGGATATATAGTGGCGACTAAAGACATTAGTAATGCGGTAACAATAGTAATATATACATCAGACATATTTAATTGGCTAGGAATATGATCAATAAAATATACATCTGCAGATAACACTTTTAGTGTAAATATGTTTTCAATAAAAACTACAATATCAGAAAGGTTAAGCGCTAATAACACGCCAAGAAATCCACCAATAGCCGTGCCTAGTAAGCCATTCACTAAACCTTGATATATAAAGGTCAACATAATTAACTTATGACTAGCCCCCATTGTTTTTAGGATAGCAATATCACCTTTCTTATCATTAACCGCCATAATTAATGTCGATACAATATTAAAACTTGCAACAGCAATAACCAGGACTAACACTATAAACATAACCATACGTACCATTTGTATATCGTTAAACAAATGCCCTTGCGTACGTGTCCAGTCCATAATATAAACATAATGATTGAAATTAGCCGCAATAGAGCGAGCTACACTCGGCGCAGAAAAAACATTCTCTATTTTAATTCTAATCCCTTGTGCTTCATTGTTTTGATAACCTTTAATTTCAGCTGCTTGTGTTAATGATATATAGGCAAGTGTTTCATCAACAGTACCGCCAAACTTAAATATACCAACAATTTCAACCTGTCTTTTCACTGGTGCAGAAAATAAGTTTTGATTATTCAGGTCATTTATTTCAGACTTATGGCTACTTGGTGGTAATAATATCTGTACTTTATCACCTAGCTTTACTGCTAATTTTTTAGCAACTCCCGCGCCAATAACTATTCCATTCCCTACCTGCTCTGTTGCTATTGTGTCATTAATTTTTTTACTAACACTTGAGCCCGATAAAGCATGCCAACTACCTTCGACCATATAACTTTCAATATCTGATACAAGCGTTTCTAGCTGAACATCAACCCCCCTGATCTCTAATGCTTTTAATTGACTTTTATGTTGCATCATACCTGTTAGGTTTATCACTGGTGCGGCTGCAATAACTTCAGGATTACTCGCTATGCGCTTAACATTCAAAGGCCAATTTGATATAGGCTCATCAACCGATATTAGTTCCGCATGAGGCACTATTGATAACAGTTTATTTGCTAACTCTCGTTCAAAACCATTCATAGCACTTAATGCGACAATTAACACCATGGTACCCAAGGCAATGCCAAGAGTAGAAGAAGCTGATATAAAAGTAGAAAAGCCATGACCATGGCGACTACGAACATAACGAAAAGCTAAAAAAACACTTAACGGTTTGAATATTGAAGTGTTAATTTTTTTATTAGAACCAGTAAAATTCGACATAGTTTATGCTCGGTTAATTGCTCACATTGTTATGTTCTGCAAAGTTCGATAACTTGCCATGGTCTAATTTTAATTGTCGATCCATCCGCATTGCTAAAGCAATATCATGCGTAACAACAACAAAACTGGTTTGTACACTTTTATTAAGACTACGAATAAGTTGGTATATTTGCTCTGCTGTATCGCGGTCTAAATTACCTGTTGGTTCATCGGCTAAAATTAATGAAGGTTTAGTCACTAATGCTCTAGCAATAGCTGTACGTTGTCTTTCACCACCAGATAATTCACTGGGTCTGTGATTAAGACGATGAGCTAACCCCACTTGCGATAATACTTCTGAAGCAGCAGCAATCGCTTGTTTAGGCTTATCACCTCTAATCAATAAAGGCATAGCTACGTTTTCAAGGGCGGTAAACTCCATCATTAGATGATGAAATTGATAAATAAAGCCTATATGTTGATTACGAAAAGTCGCTCTTTCTTTATCCGATAAACTTAAAATATTAACATCATTAATAAAAACTTCACCTGAACTAGGTAAATCTAAAGCGCCTGCAAGGTGTAAAAAAGTACTCTTGCCACAACCCGAGCTACCCACAATGGCAAGTAGCTCGCCTTTTTCAACTGTTAGCTCTAGTTTATCCAAAATCTTAGTTTCTATATCGCCCTGCTTATATGATTTAGATAATTGACTACAATGTAATACTTTACTCATTACGTAAAACCTCTGCTGGTTGGGTTTTTGATGCTTGGAAAGCTGGATATAACGTAGCGATGAAGCTCATCCCTAAAGCTGATAGAACAATAACAACAACATTTACTAGCTCAAGCTGAACAGGTAAAGCTTGCATAGCATAGCCACTACCTAATATGTTCAACCCTAACGTTGACAATATTTCATTTAAATTTAACGCAATTAATACACCTAAAATACTACCGATCATCGCTCCCCATAAACCATTTACCATGCCTTGAGTAATAAATATTTTAACTATCCCAGCTCTAGACAAACCTAATGTTTGCAATATACCTATTTCACCTTGTTTTTCAACAACTACCATAACTAGTGCTGAGACAATATTAAAAGCAGCAACAGCAACAATTAAACTAAGCATTAGCCACATCATCTTTTTCTCCATATTAACAGCAGAGAAAAGTGCTCCTTGAGTTTCACTCCATGTGGTATAAGTTAATTTATTCAATGAGGTTGTCTGCAGGTTAGTCGCTGTTAATGTATTTACAACTTGTTGCGCATTAAAAGCATCATCTAAATAGAGTCGTAATTGATCAATGCCATCACCAGTTCTACGCAATAATTTGGCACCTGATTCGCTATGAATATAAACCATTGAGCCATCAACTTGAGAGCCAACATCGAAAATTCCACGAATAATAAATTTACGCTGTACAGGAATTCTCCCCATCGGAGTAAAAATAGTTTTATTGGGTAAAACAAGACGAACCGTATCATTTATTGTTACTTTTAATTTTCTTGCCAGGGATTGGCCAATAACAATGCTATAGGGATGTTCGGATAAGCTATTTAAAGAGCCACTTATCATATGAGTACTTATAATGTTTTTTTGCTCAAATTCAGGGATAATCCCTTGCAATAAAACACCTTGTAAGTTTTTTGACGATTGAATAAGTGCTTCGCTACTTAAAAAAGGAGTTACCTGTTCAACATGCTTTTGTTGCAACAACTCTTCTCTTAAGGCAGGCCATGACTTAAAGTCTTCACTTTTTGAATCATTTAAGGATTGAGCAACAATAACATGCGGCACAATACCTAGAATACGCTTCTTTAACTCCCCTTCAAAACCATTCATCACAGACACTACGGTAATGAGCGAGGCTACACCAAGCAAAATGCCAACGGTTGAAAAAAAAGTAATGAATGAGATAAAGCCAGTGCGCTTTTTACTACGGCTATAACGTAGTCCAATAAATAGGCTAACAGGTTGAAACATTTAATTATTGTTACTGGAATTAGAAAATAAAAAAGATAATTAAGCATAACACAGCCTGCAATTATTTAACGCTTTACTTGTTAGAAAGTATGTCTAAATTTTTGTATATCTGCTATAACCTTATAATTAAATAAGATTTTTAAACGCTTGAACTAAGTAGTATAAAATTCATGTAATCAAAGTGACGATAATGAATAAAGAAATAACAGAACAAAAGCTAGTAAAATATAATGAATTTTTTTCAATTGAACATGACTTTTCAATTAATATATTAGCGCTTGATAAAAACAAAAACCCTACTTATGACGAGTTTATTAACAACATGCCAACGCCATTTAAAATGGCCAGTGACATGTCAAGTTTAGATCAAGCCGCATTACGCCCATTGCAAGCTCTATCTGGCGTTGCGAGTAAACTGGTTGAATTTTTAAATCATCAATCAAGTAAAATTGACTTACTGATTGGCTACATATTAAAACAAGAAGATGATGAAGAACATAGATACCAAGGTATAAAATTTGGTGGTGGTGGCTTATTGTTTACTAGCAAAAAAGCTTTTGAACCATCACAACTTCTTGAATTAAAGATTTTTTTACAAAGCGAAAATTATGCCGTGTATTGTTATGGTGAAGTTATCGAAATAGAAGAAATTGATAGTAACTATTTACACAAGGTTATTTTTCATTTTATACGTGAAGACGACAGAGAAATATTAGTGCGTACAAGTTTACATGAACAATCTAAACAGCTTCAAGCACTTGCTCAGCAAAGAAACCAAGAAGATAAAAATAATTAAGCACCATAATATCCTTATTATGAAGTGCTTTTAATTAATATAAATAACATAAAAAAACAGTATAAAACTTAGCTAATTCTTATCTTTATTCTCTTCAACAATAGTTATCGTTTTTTGAATTAGCTTCACTCGTCCTGAGTCAACTAATGCTTTTCGTAAAACATATTCAATTTGTGCATTAACACTGCGAAGTTCATCGTCAGACCAACGCTGTATTGCTGCTAATACATCAGGGTTTATTCTTAATGGAAAGCTTTTTTTAGCCGCCATAATAACTCCTATAGTAATTTTTATTGTGGCTAATAAAGACTGCCAGTATTCACAACAGGCTGTGTGCTTTTATCACTGCATAGCACTACCAATAAGTTACTTACCATGGCAGCTTTTCGTTCATCATCAAGCTCAACAATTGATTTTTCAGAAAGTTGCGTTAGTGCCATTTCAACCATACCGACAGCGCCATCAACAATTAATCTTCTCGCAGCAATAATGGCAGATGCTTGTTGGCGTTGTAACATTGCATTAGCAATTTCTGGCGCGTAAGCTAAATGACTAATACGTGCTTCATGTACTCTTACACCGGCTTTTTCTAACCTTTCTTGTATCTCGATCTTTAATGCTTCTGAGACCTCTTTAGGATGACTTCTTAAAGCAATTTCATCGCCATCATGTTGATCATACGGATAACTAGTCGCCATATTACGCAAGGCTGATTCACTTTGAATATTGACAAAACTAATATAATCGTCAACTTCAAACATCGCTTCTGCAGTATCATCGACCGACCAAACAACTACAGTTGCTATTTCAATAGGATTACCGTGATTATCATTCACTTTCATTTGGTTTGATTCAAAATTTCGTACTCTAAGTGAAATATTTTTACGTTTAAAAAAAGGAATACTCCAACGTAAACCATTAGACTTTGCTGTACCAACATAACTACCGAAAAAGGTCATCACTTTTCCCTGATTCGGCTGTACCATAAAAAAACCAGGTAATATAAAAATTATAAACGCGATGCCAATGAAGAATAAAATCCCTACATTATAATTAACAACTTGATTAATAACCATCGCGATAATTAGCAATAGGCAAGAAAAATACCATAGCCATTGATCGAAAAACCTTTTTTCTCTTTCATGCTCAACCCTTAAAACAAATAATTATGATATCAAAACGATATCACTAGAATATATATTAATATCTGAAGTTGTCAACTAAATAATACCAGTTTCATCAATTAGGTGAATAATTTTATACGTAGAAAAAATTGCCAATACAAGGCATTTATTTCAATAACTAGTTGTTCTAATTATTAAATAAAAAGCATAAAAAAACCCAACATTAATAATAATGTTGGGTTTTAAATGAATCTATTTAATGTGACTTTAATTAGTACTTACGCCCAAATTAAGTCAACCGATTTAGATTATTAGCTAAATATGCTCTACAGCCATAATTTCGTATTCTATTACGCCACCTGGCGTGCTAATTTCAATTTCACTATCAACCACTTTCCCAATCAAACCGCGAGCAATAGGTGAGTTTACTGAAATTTGTCCTAGCTTAATATCTGCTTCATCATTACCAACAATCTGATACTTAACTGTTTCTTCTGTATCAATATTTAGTAAGGTAACCGTCACACCAAATATAACTTTGCCATGATTAGGTATTTTAGTTACATCAATAACTTGAGCATTACATAAACGACCTTCAATATCTTGAATTCGTCCTTCGCAGAAACCTTGCTCTTCTTTTGCCGCATGGTATTCAGCATTTTCTTTTAAATCACCATGTTCTCGTGCATCAGCAATGTCTTTCACAATGCGAGGACGTTTTTCTGTTTTCAAAAATTTTAGTTCTTCTTTTAACTGTTCGGCACCAAGAAGTGTCATTGGATATTTTGTCATTTTACTCTTCTTTTTATAACAAGAAAGGTGGTTATCCATTCTATGAATAGACAGTAACCACCTTTATTAAAATAATGTTTTGTAAATTAAATACTATTTACAACGCTTATGTAACTCTTGAATAGACGTAACAGTATTTCTGTCATCTGCAGCATGTGCTTGACAGGCTGCAAATGCAGCATTTAATGTTGTCGTATAAGCAACTTTGTAGCGAAGTGCGCCACCACGTAATACTTTAGAATCTTCAATAGCTTTACGCCCTTCAGTAGTATTAATAATGTAACTATACTCACTGTTTTTAATTCTATCAAGAATATGTGGACGACCTTCATGTACTTTATTAACTAAACGTACTGGAACATTCGCTTCACCTAAGATAATTGCGGTTCCGTGTGTTGCATCAAGTTCATAACCTAAAGCAACCATTTGTTTAGCGAGTTCAACTACACGCACTTTATCAGAGTTACGAACTGAAATTAATGCTCTACCCGACTTAGGTACAGATACACCAGCACCTAAATTAGCTTTAGCATAGGCTTCTTCAAAAGTGTCACCGACGCCCATAACTTCACCTGTTGAGCGCATTTCTGGGCCAACTAAAGGATCACTACCATGGAACTTGTTGAAAGGAATAACCACTTCTTTTACCGAATAAAACGGTGGAATAACTTCTTCAGTAATACCTTGCTCGGTAAGTGACTTTCCAGCCATAACTCGGGCACCAACTTTCGCTAATGGTACAGATGTCGCTTTTGATACAAACGGTACAGTACGTGCTGCACGAGGGTTTACTTCAATTAAATAAACCTTATCACCTTTAACAGCCATTTGTGTATTCATTAAACCGATAACACCTAACTCAAACGCTAGGTCTGTTACTTGCTTACGCATTACATCTTGAATCTCTTGGCTTAAACTATAAGCAGGTAATGAACAAGCACTGTCACCAGAGTGAACACCGGCTTGTTCAATGTGTTGCATAATGCCGCCAATAACCACTTTTTCGCCATCACAGATAAGATCAATATCCACTTCAATCGCATCGTCTAAGAAGTGATCTAACAATACTGGTGAATCATTCGATACACTTACTGCCTCTGTCATATAACGACGTAAATCATCTAAATCGTAAACGATTTCCATTGCACGACCACCTAATACATAAGATGGGCGAACAACTAATGGGAAGCCAATTGCTTCAGCTTTTGCCATTGCTTCATCTATTGATGTAACAGTCGCATTTTCAGGCTGTAGTAAACCTAAACGATCTACCGCTTGTTGGAAGCGCTCTCTATCTTCAGCACGGTCAATAGCGTCAGGAGAAGTACCTATAATTGGCACACCTGCAGCTTCTAAAGCACGAGCAAGTTTAAGTGGAGTTTGACCACCATATTGTACAATAACGCCTTTTGGCTTCTCAATTCGAACAATTTCAAGTACATCTTCAAAGGTAATTGACTCAAAATATAGTCGGTCTGAAGTATCATAATCCGTTGAAACTGTTTCAGGGTTACAGTTAACCATGATTGTTTCATAGCCATCTTCGCGTAGCGCTAATGCAGCATGAACACAACAGTAATCAAATTCGATACCTTGCCCGATACGATTTGGCCCACCACCTAAAATCATAATCGATTCTTTGTCTGTAGGATTAGCTTCACATTCTTCATCGTAAGTTGAATACATGTAAGCAGTATCTGAGCTAAATTCTGCAGCACAAGTATCTACACGTTTGTAAACTGGATAAATGTTAGCATTATGACGTTTTTTACGAATTTCAGCTTCTGAAACGCCAATAACATCAGCAAGACGAGCATCAGCAAAACCTTTACGTTTAAGTTTACGTAAATAGTCAGCATTAAGAATTTTCAATCCGCCTTCGGCTACTTTGGCTTCTTCTAAAACGATGTCTTCAATTTGTACTAGGAACCAACGATCTATTTTAGTTAAACGGAAAATATCATCAACCGTTAAACCTAAACGAAATGCATCAGCGATATACCAAATACGATCAGAACCCGCTTCTTGTAATTCATGCATGATTTTGGTTTTAGCACCTGGCTGTGTTACATCAACCATAGAATCAAAACCATTAACGCCCACTTCTAAACCACGTAATGCTTTTTGCATTGACTCTTGTTGATTACGGCCAATAGCCATAACTTCACCAACTGATTTCATTTGCGTCGTTAATCTATCTTCACAACCCGCAAATTTTTCAAAGTTAAAACGTGGTATTTTAGTTACTACGTAATCAATTGTTGGTTCAAATGATGCTGGTGTTTTACCACCAGTAATATCATTTGTTAATTCATCAAGGGTATAACCTACCGCTAATTTTGCTGCTATTTTGGCAATAGGGAAGCCTGTTGCTTTAGACGCTAGCGCTGATGAACGTGATACACGAGGGTTCATTTCAATAATAACCATACGACCAGTATCAGGGCAAACACCAAATTGTACGTTTGAACCACCTGTTTCAACACCAATTTCACGTAATACAGCTAGTGAAGCATTACGCATAATTTGGTATTCTTTGTCTGTTAACGTTTGCGCTGGCGCAACGGTAATAGAGTCACCGGTGTGAATTCCCATTGGATCTAAGTTTTCAATTGAACAAATAATGATACAGTTATCATTTTTGTCACGAACAACTTCCATTTCGTACTCTTTCCAACCAATTAATGATTCATCAATTAATAATTCTGATGTTGGTGAAAGGTCTAAACCACGAGTACAAATTTCATTAAATTCTTCGATGTTATAAGCAATACCACCACCTGAACCACCCATGGTGAATGAAGGTCGAATAATACAAGGAAAACCTAAGTTTTTACTTGCAGCATGAGCTTCTTCAATTGTGTGAACAATTTCAGCACGTGGTGTATCTAAGCCAATAGCTTTCATCGCTTTGTCGAAACGGCTACGATCTTCTGCTTTGTCAATTGCATCAGCAGTTGCGCCAATCATTTCAACATTAAATTCTTTTAAAACGCCTTTAGCTTCAAGTTCAAGCGCACAGTTTAATGCTGTTTGGCCACCCATAGTAGGTAGCACGGCACAAGGACGTTCTTTTTCAATGATTTTTCTAACGACTTCCCAGTGAATAGGCTCGATATAAGTTGCATCGGCCATATCAGGGTCAGTCATAATTGTTGCAGGGTTAGAGTTTACCAAAATAACTCGGTAACCTTCTTCACGTAATGCTTTACATGCTTGCGCACCTGAGTAATCGAATTCACAAGCCTGACCAATAACAATTGGGCCTGCACCTAAGATCAAGATACTTTTTAAATCTGTTCTTTTTGCCATGTCTGTATTCTCTCTTCTCTTGTCAAGGGTGTGGGTTAAGCCTGTTTTGCTTTGGCGTCGGTTTTATATTCGTTAATCAAGTCAATGAAATGATCAAACAATGGTGCTGCATCGTGTGGACCTGGACTTGCTTCTGGGTGACCTTGGAAACTAAAGGCTGGTTTGTCTGTGCGATGAATACCTTGTAAAGAACCATCAAATAACGATTTGTGTGTTGTTCTTAAGTTATCAGGTAAATTGTTTTCATCAACAGCAAAACCATGGTTTTGTGAAGTAATCATTACTACATCGCGGTCAATATCTTTCACCGGGTGGTTAGCACCATGATGACCAAATTTCATTTTGACCGTTTTAGCGCCACTGGCTAAACCAAGTAACTGATGACCTAAACAAATACCAAACACAGGGATATCTGTTGTTAAGAATTCTTTAATTGCAGTAATAGCATAATCACATGGTTCAGGGTCACCTGGGCCATTTGATAAAAATATAC
The DNA here is from genome assembly GCF_009832865.1 of Colwellia sp. 20A7. Lineage (NCBI taxonomy): Bacteria > Pseudomonadati > Pseudomonadota > Gammaproteobacteria > Alteromonadales > Colwelliaceae > Colwellia > Colwellia sp. 20A7. The sequence continues at coordinate 3,290,793 of NZ_CP047130.1, forward strand.
CGTCAGGGTTCATGGCTAATACATCACTTGCTGGTGTTTGTGCTGGTACTACCGTTAATTTACAACCGCGGTCTACTAACATACGTAAAATATTACTTTTCGCACCAAAATCATAAGCAACTACATGAAAGTCGAAACTTTCTGGTTCAGAGAAACCTTCGCCCATGGCACTACCTAGCGCCCAACTACCTGAAGTCCATTGGTATTGCTCTTTAGTTGAAACAACTTTAGCTAAATCCATTCCTTTAAGGCCAGGAAATGCTTTAGCTTGTGTTAAGCCATTACTTTCTGCGGCTTGTAAACTACCTTCATTAGCGTCATCAATAGTTAGAATACAACCATTTTGTGCGCCTTTTTCTCGTAAAATACGTGTGAGTTTACGTGTGTCAATATCAGCTATACCTAATATATTATTGGCAATAAGATATTCACTTAAGCTTTGTTCACTTCTAAAGTTACTTGCTAGTAATGGTAAATCACGAATCACCAAACCTTTAGCAAAAATAGAATCTGATTCTTTATCTTCACAGTTAGTACCTGTATTTCCAATATGCGGGTAAGTTAGCGTGATAATTTGCTCTGCATATGAAGGATCGGTGAGGATTTCCTGATAACCTGTCATTGAAGTATTAAATACTACTTCACCAACAGCCGTTCCCTTTGCACCAATTGCGGTGCCTTTAAATACAGTACCGTCTTCCAGTACTAAAATCGCAGATATAGCCAATGTAACCTCCAAAAAAGAAGAAAAGAATGCAGTACCTTTACTATTAAAGAAAATTTAAACAATGTTTAAGTTCTCTTCAGAAGCAAGATAAAACAATCACAAAATTTGCACATAAAAAATGCCAAAAAACGGCTTAAAGCTAAATTTTTGACAAAATCCACTTATTTTACGCTTGTAGACTACTTTCGTCTAGTGAAATTTTCAAAAACCTATTCTTTTATGTGATTTAGCCACTTTTAACCGTCAAGTAGTTAAAAGTAGTAGTTATCTATTATTTTAAGCCTAAAACATCCTGCATATCGTAAAAGCCATTATCAGCTTCACTCAACCAGAATGCGGCTCTCATAGCACCTAAAGCGAAAGTCATTCGAGAACTTGCCTTGTGTGTAATTTCTATACGTTCACCTAAATCGGCGAAATAAGCCGTGTGCTCACCGACAATATCTCCAGCTCGAACAGTGGCAAAACCAATGGTTTCCCTGCTACGTTCCTCTGTAATTCCTTCTCGGCCATACACTGCACATTCATTAAGATCTCGGCCTAAAGTATCAGCAATTACCTGCCCCATTTTAACAGCGGTTCCAGAAGGAGCATCTTTCTTAAATCGATGATGAGCTTCAAAAATTTCGATGTCAGTATAATCACCAATGGCTTTGGCAGTAATTTCAAGTAGTTTAAACATTAAATTAACACCAACTGAGGTATTAGGTGCTAGCACGATAGGCATTGACTTTCCGGCCTCTTTAATAATGCTAACTTGTTCGTCGTTAAACCCTGTTGTGCCAATAACTAACGCCTTATTATTTTCTTTACACCAGTTAATATTTTCAAGCGAAGTTTCTATCGATGTAAAATCAATAAAGACTTCTGCGTCGTTCAACTGGCTTAACTCAGTCACGGTAGTTAAACCCATTGCGCCAATACCGGCTAATTCACCCAGGTCAAATCCTGCAAATGAAGAACTAGCACGAACGCTGCCGCCAATAAGTTCAATACTTTCATGTTCATGGGCTGCTTGAATAAGATTACGACCCATTCGGCCACTACAGCCTAATATTGCTACTTTTACTTTCATTTCTATTCTCTACTGTTAACCTGTCAGCATAACAGGATAGTCTAATGTTTGTGAGTTGGATAAATCATGGGAAACAACATTAACAATTTTCAGTGCATTATCAATTAAAATCAAATGATATATTGCACAGAAATCAGCAAATATTTCCCCTTTATCATTAAGAAACTCCCAATCAACACTCACTAACAATAAATGCTCAGTGACTAAAGAGTAACTTGCTTTTTTGATAAGTATATCACTGGTTTTTTCTTGCTGTAATTGGTTAAAAATCGTAGTAAGCTCTTGCTGACATGCTTTAATGTTTTTCACTAAAACAATTTGATTTGGTGTATGCAAAGTACAAGGTAAATGATAATTAGCAGCAGCCTTATTAAGATCATAATGGACGAATGCTGATAAATATTCTTTTAAAAATAACGTTACTTTTTTAGTCTGCACTTTATTTTACACCTGCGAGATAAATTAGATTAATTTTCACTTAAAAAAAAGCCCTCAATTGAGGGCTTTAAAATAATTGAATTAGCTAACAATGCTAATTAATTCCACATCAAATACTAAAGTAGCATAAGGTGGGATAGCACCTTGTGAGCCTTGTTCACCATACGCTAAATTATAAGGAACAGTTAGCTTCCACTTGCTGCCTTCAGTCATTAACTGTAATGCTTCTGTCCAACCAGCGATTACGCCGCCAACTGGAAACTCTGCTGGCTGACCACGTTCAACTGAGCTGTCAAATACATCACCATTTGAGAATGTACCATGATAATGAACACGAACAGTGCTAGCAGCTGTTGGTTTATCACCGTCACCAGTTTCAATTACTTCGTATTGTAAACCAGACTCTGTAACAGTAACTTCATCGCGTTTAGCATTTTCAGCTAAAAAGGCTTCGCCTTCAGCTGCTTTTTCTTTAGCGATGGCTTGCTCTTGTTCTTGTAACTTTTTAGAAACTACAGTGAAAGCTTCATTTAAGTCTTCATCTGATACTTGGCTTGCAGCATTAGTTAATGCATCAGCAATACCTGCTTGTACTGCAGTAATATCAAATTCTTTAAAAGGGTTGTTACGTAATTGATCACCTAATTGACGACCTACACCGTAGCTTACACGTTGCTCAATTGTTTCGTATTTGTTTTCAGACATATTTTTTCACTTACTTTTTTAAAAATTTGCGAGAGTTTATCATAAAGCTTTACTAGTATGTAGGGGACGAGTATCGCAATTTGTTATTTTTTATAAGCGGTTTAAATATAAATACAAATCACTACTTCACACCACGTTGATTTAACGAATATAATAAGCAACGCATGTACCATCCATAGTAAGAATAAATATTTATGACTACTTCTATAGCAGAAGACAAACCAACAACGAAGAAAAAAAGTTTAATTGCATTATTACCTTTTGCTGTATTTCTTGGCATTTTTTTAGGTACAGGTATTATTTTAACGCTACAAGGCGTTGAATTCGCTTTTTATCAGCTCCCTGCTAGCATCGCTATAATTCCTGCTATTTTTGTTGCTATATACTTAGGCAAGGTATTAGGTAAAGAGCCTATTGATAAACAAATAGGGCAATTTATTAGTGGCGCAGGCCACGCCAACATAATGACTATGTGTATTATTTATCTACTCGCAGGTGCTTTTGCAACAGTAGCTAAAGCAACAGGTAGTGTTGATGCTAGTGTGCAGTTAGGTCTAGCATTTTTTCCAACTTACCTATTATTACCAGGTTTATTCTTAGTTGCTGCATTTTTATCAACGGCCATGGGTACTTCAATGGGAACCATTGCCGCTATTGCTCCTATTGCTTTAGGTTTTATAGAGTCTGCCGGTATAGACTCAGCATTAGTTGCTGGTTGTTTAATTTCAGGTGCAATTTTTGGTGATAACTTATCTATAATTTCTGATACGACTATTGCGTCAACACGTAGTCAAGGTGCTCACATGAAGGATAAATTTAGAGTTAACTTTAAATTTGCGGTACCTGCAGCCATTGTTTGTTTAGTTATATTCTCAATTTCAGGACAAGATATTGATTATCAACTGGTTAGTGACCCTGCCGTTTTCGGTCTTATTCCTTATATTGTTATTCTCATACTTGCTCTCTCGGGTGTTAATGTTTTTGTCGTATTAGCGTTAGGTATAGTATTGGCAGCAGCAATTGGCATGTTAACCAACGACTATCAATTATCAGCGTTAATAACTGATATCAATGCTGGCTTTTCTAGCATGCAAGATATCTTTATTCTGTCATTATTTATTGGTGGTTTAAGTGAATTAATTCGCCATCAAGGTGGATTATTCGCTCTCACAAAAACTATTGAGTCGTTCGCAAAGAAATTAAGCCCACATAATAAGAAGCGTGCCGCTGGTTTAGGTATTGCAGGATTAACTTTTGGTTGTAACTTTTTTACAGCCAACAATACAGTATCAATTATTATAACAGGCGAAACAGCAAAGGATTTAGCCAATGACGGGGAATTAACACCGGCACAATCGGCCAGTTTACTCGATGTGTTTGCCTGTATTAACCAAGGTTTATTACCCTATGGAGCACAAGCGTTATTATTAGGTTCAACGTTAGGTATTTCGCCAATAGCAGTCATATCTCATGCATTTTATCCGATGATATTGTTCTTTACTGCTGGTATTGCGTTCTGGCGAATGACAAAAAATTAAGGATTCAGTATAGGCTTTAAACTTAATTAATTAATGTGGTGCTGTCTTTTGTAACGCTATAAATATCACTTGGTTTAAAGCCTAAAGTTATGTGAAAACCTTTACTTTTTAATAAAAAACGTTGACGAATTAATTGTCCATCAGCGCTTTGTGCAACAACAAAGTAGGTTTTATTATCATCGCGTTCAACTGTGCCTAAACCAAGTAAATTAATATTAACTTGGTTCGCTAAATCACCTGTAATATCTGAGGCAAGGAATTTTTCAATTAATGCTTTATCTGCTAGTTGGTATTCTGGTGGACTAATTAATGTCATATGAAATAGTTGATGATCTCGTGCTGCTTGAAATGCCCTATATTGTTGAAAATCTTCCCCTAATAATTCTTCTAACTGAATTAAATACACTGATAGCTCTGCACGACTAACAATTGCACCTAAATAAGTTTGCCCTTGATTATCTTTCAACGTTGAAACTTTCAAACGAATAGTTTTGATATTTTCTCTATCGTTAGATGGCTTATTTTCATTTAAGTTTAACGATTGAAGCACCCTAACCTGCTTTTCTGTCAGTTCGACTTTATTATTGCCCATACCATGAGCTGAAACATTAAACAGCACGAAAAGGATAAATACGGTTATCAAAATTTTAGTCATGAAATTCTCTTTTTATTATAAATAAATTATTAAGATCTGTTGATCTTTCGAGATTGCTTTTGCAGCTATTTATTGGCTTTTTATGAAAAACAGAGCCTTTGTCATGTGGATGTTCCGCATTAAAAGGCGATAACACCATAAAAATGGCCAATAAACGCTGTCCGAAGGGTTCGGCTAAAGGCCCTTTCCTCTTTGTTAAGTAATCTTTGCTTAGAGTGACTAAGCTACACACTACTCGCCTCGATTAAAACGCTTTTGTCTCGAACAAAATTTAACCACGAAAGATCAACAGATCCTAGTTAAGATTAATTATACTTTGCTAATAAAGCGACTAAATCATCTTCGGTTAACACAGCCAAACCTAAATCTTGTGCTTTGATTAATTTTGAACCTGACTTTTCACCTGCCACTAAAAAGTGAGTTTTTGCTGAGATACTACCTGAGACTTTAGCACCTAAAAGCTGTAAAGCAGCTTTCGCTTCACTTCGCCCCATTTGGCTTAAAGTGCCGGTCAAAACAAACGTTTGGTCTGCTAATGGTAATTCATCAGCACTTTTAACAACAATATCAGGCCAAGTCATGATAGCATCTAATGCTAATACAACCGCTAAATTGTGCTCTTCTTTAAAAAAGTTAACAATGTTTTTAGCAACAATAGCCCCTACATCATCAACAGCTTGTAGAGCCTCGAAACTTGCAGTTCGAATTGCTGTTAATGTGTAAAAGTAATTGGCTAAGTTAGCTGCTGTCGCTTCACCGACTTCTCGAATACCAAGGCCATAAATGAATTTAGCCAATGTAGTATGTTTTGCTTTATCTATCGAGGTAATTAAATTCTTAGCCGATTTTAGCCCCATACGATCCATAGTGCTAATATCAATTTCAGTTAAGCTAAATAAATCAGCCGGTGTCGAAATAAGGCCTTCATCGACCAATTGCTCTACTAATTTATCGCCTAAACCATCAACATCATGCGCTTTACGCGAGGCAAAGTGCTTAATAGCTTCTTTTCTTTGTGCTTGGCAGAATAGTCCTGCTGTACATCTAAGAACAGCTTCACCTTCTACTTTACTCACCTTAGAGTCACAAACAGGACAAGTTTGTGGAAATATGACGTCTTTAGCGTCTTCTGTACGTTTTTCAAGTACAACCGAAACAATTTGAGGTATCACATCGCCAGCTCGACGTATAATAACCGTATCACCGATTTTCAAACCCAAACGTTCTATTTCACTTTGATTATGCAACGTTGCGTTTGAAACAGTAACGCCACCTACAAATACTGGTTTTAAACGCGCTACTGGAGTAATAGCACCAGTACGTCCTACCTGAAATTCAACGTCTTCAATAACGGTTAATTCCTCTTGGGCAGGGAATTTATAGGCCATCGCCCATCGTGGTGCTCGTGCAACAAAACCAAGCCTTTCTTGCAATAAAATATTATCAACTTTTAATACAGTGCCATCTATTTCATAACTAAGCTGATCTCGTTTACTTAAAATATCTTGATAAAAGTGTTGAACTTGCTGTTGATCATCGAGTAAGCGAACTTCAGGGCACATAGGTAAACCTAAAGACTTAATTTGACATAAGCGTTGATAATGTGAGTTTTTCAAAAAAACTTGCTCATTTGCAAGTGTATTATTTACTGTAAGCTCCCCCACAAAGCCGAGACCATAGGCATAGAAATCTAAATTGCGCTTAGCGGTAACCTTTGAATCTAATTGTCGTAAACTGCCGGCGGCGGCATTACGAGGGTTTGCAAATGATTTTTCACCTTTCTTTATTGCCATTTCATTTAGGCGTTCAAAACTCGCTTTAGGCATAAAAACTTCGCCTCGAACTTCAATAACATCAGGGTAGTCAATACCACTTTCACCAATAAGCTTTAAAGGAATTGATTTAATCGTACGAATATTTTCAGTAATGTTTTCACCAATACTGCCATCGCCTCTTGTGGCCGCTTGCACCAAAAAACCTTTTTCATAACGTAAGCTCACCGCTAACCCATCAAGTTTTGGTTCGGCACAAATAACGAGTTTCTTATCGCTATTTAATCGATCTTGAATACGCTTAATAAAAGCTGCCCATTCTTCACTTGAAAAAACATTATCAAGCGATAACATCGGTATTTGATGAGTTACTTGGCTAAATGCTTTTAGCGCTTGACCACCAACTTTTTGGCTAGGTGAATCCAGGAATTTCAGTTCAGGATATTCTTGTTCTATTGATAATAACTCACGCATTAGCCTGTCATATTCAGCATCAGGAACACTGGGTTGATCAAGTACATAATATTGATGGTTATACTGATTAATTTCTTTATGAAGTTGTTTTACTTTTTCAAATAACGCTTGCGGAAGGTCAGCTGTAGACATGGGGTATTAACTCAAAAAAAGGCAGAAAATGCTTTAATGGAGTCACTGATTAACCTTAGTTAATTAAACAGTGACTAAAGATTTATTATTAAAATCGAGCAAGGCGATGTTGTCTATCAAACTCACGAATTTTGCTCACATAATGCTGCTCTGTTTGTTTAGTCATTACATTACGCTTGTCATCAAGTAATTGTGCATTGAATTGAGCAGCTAATTGCTTAGCGGCTAATAACATTTGTTCGAACGCAGCAAAAGGGTCACCGGCATTCGGAAGGGTCATAAATAAACTTACCCCTTGTGTCACAAATGTTTCCATTGTATCTAACTCGAAAGATCCTGGGTTGAGCATGTTAGCTAAACTAAAGGTTACAGCACCATTACCAGCACTGTCTTGATGACGATGGAAAATATTCATTTCACCATATTTCATGCCTAACGTTAATAAGCTAGGTAAAAGTGCAGCACCTGACATTTGATGATTATCCGGCATTACTACACTTAAAATAATTACTTGTGTCTCAAGATTTTTTACTTCAACTTCTTTCTCTTGAGTACTATTTGTAGAATTATTTTGAGAGTTATTCTCAATATCATCAATAGTAAAATTTTTCATAGACTCATCTTCAGCAGATAAACCTTCACCAAAATTAATTTCAATTTGGTTTCTTTTTATTTCTTCTTCAGACAGCGACTCAGTAGGTTTTGTTGGCGTATAGTTTTTGCTAGCAGTTCCACTCGTATTTACCCTTACTGGTTTTGCTTTAGTTACAGGTTGCTGATACATAGGTTGTTCTAAAGTGATTTCTTTTTTTATTTCTACTTTAGTACCTTGCTCTTTAGCGCCTATATTATGAGCAGAAAATTTTTCATTCGTTACAAAATCATTGTAAAGGTCATTATGCTGACCACTTTCTAAATGGCGAATTTCTTCTAGACTAATATCCTGTTCAAAATCTTTTTCACTTTCGACCCTAGGTTCATTAGCCTGTCTTAATACTTTTACTTGGCCGACACCGTCTTGATCGAAGCCGCTACCATCAAAATCTCTGGATACTGGTTCAACTTCAACCTTTGTCTTATTGGTTTTTAGTTTATAAGGATTTTTTTGCTTTCGAATGGTCCATAAACCATGAATAAATATAGCAGCAATGATAACACCGCTAAGAATAATTAATGCGTTTCTGAAATTATCTTCCATTGTTATGCCTGTCTTGTAATTCTTTTTTAAGGAAAATTGTGATTATTATAGCCTTTCTTATCATAGCTATATTACCTCAAGATATATAATTCAGCGAGAAAAAAAGTATGATGAATAAAAATAAAATACCATATAAACTCTAACAGAAATAGTACCACTTTGTAACAAGTTAGTACTGTAATTACATGCAATCAGACTTTATAATCAGTCTATTAATATTAAAGGTGTCATTATTTATACATGTCTAGATCTACAAACAAACAATTTACTACAGAAAATACCCCTTTAGCACAAAGTGGTGCCGGTTATTTATTCAAGGGTTTCGAACTTATTCGTTTAAAAGGTATTCGTCGATTTGTTTTTATACCGTTATTAGTTAATTTAGTGCTTTTTAGTTGTGCATTCTATTATATATATAGAGAGTTAGAACTTTATATGCAGATAATTATGGGGTGGTTACCAAGTTGGCTCGATTGGCTTAGCACTGTTTTATGGCCCTTAGCTGTTGTTTCAGTATTAATAATTTTCTCTTTTTTATTTAGTACTGCTGCGAATTGGCTAGCGGCCCCATTTAATGGTTTATTATCTGAAAAAGTAGAAAACCTTTTAGTCGGCGAAACTAGTTCAAATGATAGTATGTTAACCATTGTAAAAGATACCCCAAGGGCTTTAGGCCGAGAATGGACAAAACTAGCTTATTACATTCCTAGAGCTATCGGCTTCTTTGTTTTAATGTGGATATTGCCAGTTATAGGACAGGTTATTTGGTTTTTATTTGTAGCTTGGATGATGGCAATTCAATATAAAGATTACCCTTTTGACAATCATAAAATTTCTTTTTTCGATATGAAACAGGCATTAAAAAAACAACAAGGATTAAGTTATAGTTTTGGCATTACGGTAACAATATTCGCCATGATACCTATTGTTAATCTAATTATTATGCCGGTTGCAATTTGTGGTGCAACGGCTCTTTGGGTTGATCATTATCGTAAAGACTTCTTATAAACTAGAAAGTAATCTATCGCTCAATAAGCGTTTTATTGGGCGTAAACTCGAACTTTATTGAAGAATCATCTATATTGAGGATAGCTGAATTGAAGTAATAGGAATTTAGTAAATGAAAGTGAAAGGTATAAGTAAATACACAATATTAATAGCAGCTATTATATTAAATTTAAGTATGGTATCTGTTGCAAATGAGACGGTTAAAAACACTCTCTTTACACTACCTCAGTTAGAAGATGCGCAAGTATTTGCCGACTTTACAAATGATACTCCTTCAGTATTAAACTACTTTACTTTATCGACTAAAAAACAAGTGACTGCTTTCTATTCATTGCAATTTGGTCAACCTGTTACTCAAGAAAAACATCAAAATTACTTAACTTTAATTTATCAGCAAGAGCAATATATGATTCGAATTGTTATTTCTGAACAAAGCAATAAACGTCAAGTTGATATTATTCTAGAATAATATCAAGTCCATTGAGTTATACCAATCTCACTAACTATGTGATCATTCCTACTTGCTAAAATCACCAACTACATCGTTATTTATTTAATAATTAGAATAACTAGTTATTGAAATAAATGCCTTGTATTTGGCAATTTTTTCTACGTATATAATTGTTCACTTAATTAATGAAACTGGTATTAGCTTATATTCGCGAGCTTATTGTTAATAATGAAAAGCCCTGTATTCATACTGAGTACAGGGCTTAATTAATTATTATTGATAAAATTCAATTTCATTCAATAAGTTTTTATTCTGATTCTGTTTGTGCTGCTTTTACTTCCATGTCATCAGCTACTGAGTTATTACTCAATATTGCTGAAACGGTCATTACAAATACTGCAAAAATAACCGTTGTCAACTTTAACCCCTTCGAGGATGACTTTCGCATTTTAACTACCTAATTTTTATTTTTATTTTAATTTATTTCTTACATTAGTTGTCTTTTCTTATTATTTTTTTGTACTTCCAATCAATATATTTATAGTAAAAATATATTGATATAAACAACCTGATTAAAAACTAAACTATTTGATTTGATAATTCAAGGCAATTATTGATTTTTCTATTATTTATTATGTTTTTATAAAAAATTTAGTCTATCTGTTCTTATTGCTAGGTTTTAAATAGTGATCATAAAAATACGAAAGATCCCTAACATTTCTATTTTCGATAAAGATCAATATATTTGATTTTTCATCCTAAAATTGGACTTTTGCAGTTAAGTAGCAGAAAAAAGTATAAAAAATTATGCAATATCATTTGCGATATACCTGATGGTAAGAGAAAATACGCGCAATTCAATTATACCCTTTTAATAAAAAGTAGATCGGAGCTAATATGTCATCGCGTCAAGAACTAGCCAATGCCATTCGTGTTTTAAGCATGGATAGCGTACAAAAAGCAAAATCAGGACACCCAGGTGCCCCTATGGGCATGGCAGATATTGCTGAAGTCTTATGGCGTGATTATTTAAACCATAACCCAACTGACCCTAATTGGGCAGACCGTGATAGATTTATTCTTTCGAACGGCCATGGTTCAATGTTAATTTATTCTTTATTACATTTATCTGGTTATGATTTATCTATTGATGATTTAAAGAACTTCCGTCAATTACACTCTAAAACTCCTGGTCATCCTGAATATGGTTATACTCCTGGTGTTGAAACAACAACAGGTCCATTAGGCGCAGGTATTTCTAATGCCGTAGGTATGGCTATTGCTGAGAAGACTTTAGCTGCTCAATTTAACCGCGAAAATCATGACATAGTTGATCATTTTACTTATTGTTTCTTAGGTGATGGTTGTTTAATGGAAGGTATTTCTCACGAAGTTTGTTCATTAGCAGGCACATTAGGATTAGGCAAATTAATCACTTTTTGGGATGACAATGGTATTTCTATTGATGGTCATGTTGAAGGTTGGTTTACAGATAACACTCCACAACGTTTTGAAGCTTATGGTTGGCACGTAATTAGTGTTGATGGCCATGATAGCGAAGCGATTGCAGCAGCAATTGTTGAAGCAAAATCAGTGACTGACAAACCAAGTATGATTTGTTGTAAAACTATTATAGGTTTTGGCTCTCCAAATAAATCAGGCACACATGATTGTCATGGCGCACCATTAGGTGATGATGAGATAGCAGCCACACGCGAATTTTTAAACTGGCCACACGCACCATTTGAAGTACCAGAAAATGTATATTCACAATGGGATCAAAAAGCAAAAGGCGCAGCTAAGCAAGTAAGCTGGAATGAAAAATTCTCGGCTTACCAAGCGGCTTACCCAGAACTAGCAAGTGAGTTTGAACGTCGTGTAATTAAAGGTGAATTACCACAAGATTTTGAAGAAAAAGCCAATGAGTTTATTCAACAATGTCATGAAAATGGTGAGAATATCGCTTCACGTAAAGCTTCACAAAATGCTATTGAAGCTTTTGGTCCTGTATTACCAGAAATGTTAGGCGGCTCTGCCGATTTAGCCGGTTCAAATTTAACATTGTGGTCTGGCTCAAAAGGTATTGAAACTGATCCAGCTGGCAATTACATATTCTACGGTGTACGTGAATTTGGTATGAGCGGCATAATGAACGGTGTTTCATTACATGGCGGTTTCATCAACTACGGCGCTACTTTCATGATGTTTATGGAATATGCACGTAATGCTGTACGTATGTCCGCCTTAATGGGTATTCAAAATATCTTTGTTTACACGCATGATTCAATTGGTCAAGGTGAAGATGGTCCAACTCATCAGCCAATAGAGCAATTAACAAATTTACGTACTACGCCAAACTTAACTACATGGAGACCATGCGATGCAACTGAATCAGCTGTTGCATGGAAAGCTGCTGTACAAAGCCAAAAAGCACCTTCTGCTTTAATTTTTTCACGCCAAGGCTTACCAGCAATGGTACGTAGTCAAACACAAGTAAGTGATATTGCTAAAGGTGGCTATATTTTACAGAACTGTGAAGGAACTCCTGACGTAATTCTTATCGCTACAGGCTCTGAAGTAGCATTAGCGATTGATTCTGCTAAATCACTGACAGAACAAGGTACAAAGGTTCGTGTTGTGTCTATGCCATCAACCAATGTTTTTGACGCACAAACAAGTGATTATAAAGAATCTGTATTACCTGCTAACGTTACTAAACGTGTTGCTATTGAAGCTGCTCATGTTGATTTTTGGGCTAAATATGTTGGTTTAAACGGCGCGGTAGTAGGTATGACTACTTTTGGTGAATCTGCACCAGGTAATGTATTACTTGAACACTTTGGCTTTACCGTTGATAACGTTATCAAAACAGTCAACGCGCTTTAAGCTTACAGTTTAGCTTTATACTTTAGTAATAAGCAAGTAGAAAACGGTGGGCAAGAAATTGCCCACCTTACACATCTAGGTACAGTGAATAACATCACTTCAAGTAATTTATGATAAATATTGCTATTAACGGCTTTGGTCGTATTGGTCGAAGTATTGTTCGCTCGCTTTATGAAAGCGGTAGAAACGAAGACTTCAGAATAGTTGCGATAAACGACTTAGCACCCGCAACCGGTATTGCTCATTTATTGAAATACGATACAACACATGGACGGTTTGCTTTTTCTGTTGAACAAGAAGACGAAAAGCTATTTATTTCCAATAAAAGTACCTCACAAAATAACCAGTTTAGAAATGAAATAGCATTACTTCATTTTGACAAAATTGAACAAATCCCTTGGCGTGAACACAAAATTGATATCGTTCTCGACTGTACAGGAAAATTTGGCAGTAAAGCCGATGGTTTAGCGCACATTAAACAAGGTGCTAAAAAAGTATTATTTTCTCACCCTTGCACCCAAGATATTGATGCAACAATTATTTATGGTATTAATCATCATGAGCTTACCAGTGGTGACACGGTTGTTTCAAATGGCTCATGTACAACTAACTGTATAGTGCCTGTAATAAAAGTGCTTGATGATGCTTTTGGTATTGAAAGCGGCACTATAACAACTATTCATTCTTCTATGCATGATCAACAAGTCATTGATGCTTATCACCCAGATCTACGTCGTAGTCGTGCAGCTAGCCAATCTATTATTCCGGTAGATACAAAATTAGCGGTAGGCATTGAACGAATTTTACCTAAATTTAAAGGTAGGTTTGAAGCAATTGCTGTTCGGGTACCAACACTGAATGTTACAGCAATGGATTTAAGTGTTACGGTTAATGAAGATGTCAGTATTCATGCTATTAACCAAGTAATACAGCAAGCTGAAGCGACACCATTAGATCAACAAGGTTTACAAGGAATATTAGCTTATACCGAAGAAGCGCTAGTCTCCGTTGATTTTAATCACGATACGCATTCTTGTATCGTCGATGGTAACCAAACACGTGTTAGCCATAAACGTTTAGTTAAAATGCTGATATGGAGTGACAATGAATGGGGATTTGCAAATAGAATGTTAGACACTGCACAAGCAATGGCCTCTATTTAGTCTTCATAACTGAGTTAACTAATCAGTTAAACAAAATATTACAGTAAAACAAAAAGCAGCCATAAAACTTATGACTGCTTTTTTTATGCTATCAGCCCTACTCTATAGGCTACTCATGCGTAGAAATAAAATACTCATTAAATACAATGTTTGTTACTTAGCTTTTTGATAGAACTTCATTAAACTGGCTGTTGAGCAATCATGCTTAGATGATATTGTATTGTTCTCTAATTCTTGCTGTATTTCAGCTGCTAAGCCCTTACCTAATTCAACTCCCCACTGATCGAAAGAACATATTTGCAAAATAATTCCTTGAACAAATATTTTATGTTCATAGGCTGAAATTAAACTACCTAATGTTTTGGGATCAATACGTTTTAATAAAATAGTATTGGTTGGTCTGTTACCTTTATGTACTTTATGAGGAGCAACTTTATCAATATAGTCGGCCGTACGACCTTTTGCTTTAAGATCCGCCCTTACTTGTTCTTCATTTACGCCAGCCATTAATGCTTGGGTTTGAGCAAAGAAGTTTGCCATTAACGTTTCATGATGACCTTTTACCGGTGTCACACTTTCTACAGAGCCGATAAAGTCAGCAGGTACAACATTATTACTTTGATGCAGATATTGATAAAACGCATGTTGACCATTAATACCCAGCTCGCCCCAAATAGAAGGGACTGTCGCATAGTTAACTTCATCACCATCCCAAGTAACCGATTTTCCATTACTTTCCATTTCCGCTTGTTGTAAATAAGCTGAAAGCATATGCAAAGTTTGATCATAAGGTAGAATAGCTTGCGAACGTGCTCCCAAAAAGGTGGTATTCCACACACTAATTAACGCCATTATAGCTGGCATATTATTGCGTAATGGTGCGTTAATAAAATGTTGATCCATATCATTAGCGCCATCAAGTAACTCTTTAAATTTATCGAAGCCTAAATCGAGCGCAATCGCTAAGCCAATCGCTGACCATAATGAAAAGCGTCCTCCAACCCAATCCCACATATCAAAAATGTTATCAGCCTCAATACCTAGGCTCATCGCGTTCTCTTTATGCGCAGTAACAGCAACAAAGTGTTTCGCAACAGACTTTTCATCAAAGGATGCACTTGTTAACCACTTCATCGCCGTTTTTGCATTGGTCATAGTTTCAGTCGTTGTAAACGTTTTACTTGAGACAATAAACAATACATTTTGAGGATCTAGCGGTCGTAAAACTTCAACGATTTGAGCGCCATCAACATTTGAAACGTAATGAACATTCACTGCACCATCACTATAATGCTTTAGTGCTTCCGTCACCATTTGAGGGCCTAGATTAGAGCCGCCAACCCCAATATTTACAATGTCAGTAATACGTTTACCTGAATACCCCAACCAATGCCCTTGGCGAACTTTATTCACAAACGCTTCCATTTTAATTAGTTGCTTTTCTACCTGCTCGGTAATATTTTCACCGTCTAGGATTAATGGTTCATCATTTTTGCGGCGTAAGGCAGTATGTAAAACGGCTCGTTCTTCTGTTTTATTTATTTTCTCGCCAGAAAACATTTTAGTGCGCCACTGGCAGACTTCAGTTTCTTCAGCTAAATCTAATAAACTATCCATGGTTTCACAATCAATTAAATTTTTAGAGTAATCAAGTAACAAATTAGGCAACTCGATAGAGAATTTTTCGAAACGCTCTCCATCATTAGCAAATAAAGTATTCATATGTTGAGTTTTTTTATCTAACGCTAATTGTTGTAGTTTTTTCCAGCTGGATAATATTTGGCGATCTGACATAGTTGTTCCTGTAAATGACTCAAATGATGAGTAAAGTATTATGCTCATATATAGTAAGGCTAACACATGACGACATTATGTTTTTATAAACAATTATGGTACCCTACCCAAGAATGACAACGCTGTCAATTATTGGTTTCTAGCTTATTATGCTTTCATTGTGTATTTAATTAGATAAAAATAATATTAGTTATTGCTGCGTAGATAAAGAAGCACTACTCTACTGCTGTAGTAATGGCTGCTTTAAAAATAATAAAGGTTAAATGGATAGATGAAAGCAACAATTAATGATGTCGCCAAACTTTCGGGTGTTTCAATAAAAACTGTTTCGCGAGTGATGAACAATGAACCTTCTGTTCGTCAAGTTACTCGAGAAAAAGTACAAGAAGCGGTAAAAGAACTGAATTATCAGCCAAATTTAGCTGCCCGTAACTTAGCAGGTACAAAATCTTTCACTATTGCCTATGTATATGACAACCCAAATGCTTATTATATTATTGATATGCAAGAAGGTATTTTATCTGCCTGCCGTCAACAAGGCTTTGAATTATTAATTAACCCTTGTGACTCTCAAAAAGAAAACATTACTGAAGATATAATTAATACGATAAGACATGCACGTGTTGCCGGTTTAGTGCTAACGCCGCCATTTTCAGAGCAACCTGAATTTGTTAAACGTATTACTGCGCTTGATATAAAAGTGGTTCGTATTATGTCAGGTGACGTTGCTCCTGACGAATTAAGCCCATGTGTTATGGTAAATGATAGGGAAGCCGCGCAAACGATAACTCAGCACTTAATTGATTTAGGACATAAAAAAATCGCGTTTATTGCGGGTGATGCAGAACATATGTCAACAATTGAGCGTTATAAAGGTTACAGACACGCATTAAAAATTAATGATATCAAATTCAACAACAACTTAGTGATTGAAGGTGAATATTCATTTGAATCAGGTGTGAATGGTGCTCAAAAATTAATGGCTAAAGAAGTTAGCCCAAGCGATACACCAACAGCAATATTTTCGTGTAACGATGAAATTGCCGCCGGTGCTTTATTTGCAGCTCGGTTGATGAATATAAAAATACCTGAACAGCTATCAATTACAGGCTTCGAGAATAGCCCTTTTTCTCGTCAAACATGGCCAAAACTGACCACAGCAGATCAACCTAATAAGCAAATAGCACACGATGCAGCAAGCTTATTAATCAGTCAGGTACGTAAACAAAAAGGAAAAAATGCAATAAGTCAGTACATTCCGCAACTAATTGTTAGAGATTCTACGGGAAGCGCTAGTAACTAAGTAAAATTACAGTTTATTAATTTCTCTAGCAACACTAAATTCTGACGACGTTACATATTGTTCAATATTCTGTAATTGCTTTTCTAATGAACCAAATTTTTTACGAATATCATGGAAGGCTTGTTTAGGTGGCTCCCCTGATTGCCAAACTCTTGTTTTCACTTTAATTGATTCGTTTTCATATTCACCATCGGACTCTGATTGAGTATTGCCTGCTGAATTAGTTTTTGACGATTCTGTTTGATGAAACTTATTGTTTGACATTTTAGCTTGTGCTTTAGGATCTTTATCAAGAATAAACCAAGCGGCGATATACCCTAAAATTAAAAAAGGTATACCAAAGAGAACTCCCGATACTACTAAGATTCGTACTAACCAGGTTTCCCAGCCAAAGTAGTCTGCAATACCCGCACAAACACCCGCTATTTTTCCGCGTGATGTATTTCGGTATAGGTCTCCTCGCTTAATCTTCATAATTTACTTCTCCATTCAGGCGTTTCTGCATCTAAAATCGCTTCTAACGTTTTAATACGATCAGCCATTTTATCTGCTGTCTCGGATAAGTCAGATAACTGAATATACTCTTCTTCGCTCAATCCTTGATTTACTTGTCCTTTACTGCGGTAATGTAATATTAGCCAAATAGGGGCAACAATGACCATAAAAATAATGACCGGTGCCATAATGATCTCTTCCACGATTATCTCCTTAACTTTTTCTTTAACTTATCAAGCAACTATTTTAGCCATTTGCAGAAATGAATAAACTTCATTACTTAAGGTTTAGCCACTCTAAACCTTACACTTTAGCAATAATAACGAACTAAATAATGACCAGTAATTAATAGCTTAATCTTGTTGTTTTTTCATTTTAGCTTTTAACGAAGCAAGTTCGTCATCAACTTTTTCATTCGACTCAAGCTCTGCGATTTCATCAGCTAAAGACTTACTGCCCAAATCATATGATTCAACTTGTGCTTCAATCCCATCAATCTTACTTTCATAACGGTCAAAGCGACTTAATGCATCGTTTACTTTATTACTGTCAATGTTCTGCTTCACTTTTAAACGAGAGTTTACTGTTTTTTCTCGCATAATAATCGCTTTTTGACGAGTTTTTGCATCCGCTAACTTATCTTGCAGTTGTGATATTTCATCTTGCAATTTAGTAATATGATCTTCAACATTGGCAAGTTCTTGCAGTAAAGATTGAGAGTTTTCAGTACTCTTTTTCTTTTCCATCAAAGCTGCCCTAGCTAAGTCTTCACGATCTTTACTTAAGGCTAATTCCGCTTTTTCTTGCCATTGTTGTGCTTCATTATCAAAACGAGTTACTTGGCGAGTTAATTCTTTTTTATCTGCCAATGTTTTAGCTGAACTAGAGCGTACTTCAACTAAAGTATCTTCCATTTCTTGAATAATTAACCTTACCATTTTAGCCGGGTCTTCAGCTTTATCTAATAAATTGTTGATATTAGAATTAATAATATCGGTAAACCTTGAAAAAATACCCATAACAACCTCTCTCTAGAATTAATAACTTCATTTAAACGTAAACCATCTATATTATACGCTTGGCGAAATTAGTATAAATTCGAATTTAAATTTATACTAAGTTATATTCATATTTTACGCCAATATGACATAAAACATTAATCTTTTGTTTTAAAAGGTTTTTTTATAACGTTAAAAATTTCTTTTCTATAACGAATTAATGAAATACACTATTTGTTAGTTAAATTAACTAATACCAAGTCTTTCCTGTTATTTCTTACCCAACAAGAATAAACTAAGTGATATTGGTATCAATATTAGGTCAAGTCATGGGACGCTTTAATAAACAAGATAACCTTCTGGGACAGTCAAATAGCTTTTTAGAAGTATTAGAGCAAATATCTCAAATTGCACCACTTAGTAAACCCGTATTAATTATTGGCGAACGCGGTACAGGTAAAGAGTTAGTCGCTGCTCGCTTACATTACTTATCAAAACGTTGGGAACAAAGTTATCTAAAACTAAATTGTGCCGCTTTAAATGAAAACCTACTTGAAACCGAGCTATTTGGCTATGATTCTGGTGCCTTCACTGGCGCAAGCAAACGTCATGAAGGTCGTTTTGAGCGCGCCGACAATGGCACATTATTTTTAGACGAAATTGCGAATACCTCAGGTTTAATACAAGAAAAGTTATTACGCGTTGTTGAGTATGGTGAATTTGAGCGTGTAGGTGGCTCTCGTACAATAACAACTGATGTGCGATTAGTGGCAGCGACTAACGAAGATCTCCCTTCATTAGCTGCTTCAGGACAGTTTAGAGCTGATTTACTTGACCGCTTAGCATTCGATGTTATAACACTCCCACCATTACGTGAACGACTTGATGACATTTTAATGTTAGCAGAGCATTTTGCTATGACAATGGCACGTGAATTAGAGTTTGAATTATTTAGTGGCTTCACCGAGAAAGCGAAAAGAGCCATGCTTGAATATTCATGGCCAGGAAATATCCGCGAGTTAAAAAATGTTATTGAACGCAGTGTTTACCGATGTAATAACCCTCACCTGCCAGTTCATGATTTAATTATTGATCCTTTCGAATCACCTTTTAGACCTAATCAACGCATTAAAACCCTTGATAGAGTTCATACAACGCAGAATGAGACAATAAGCGATAGTGCCTCAGATTCGGTTAATAATAAGACTGAAAATAATACAAGTGATAATAATGCGAGCAATGATGTAATTCAGCCCGAATTTACCGCGACCACTGCACTAATGAATACCCAATTTCCTCAATCATTGAAGTCTTTGTCACAAAATTATGAAATAGAATTAATCAAGTCAGCTTTAGCGCACTGTCAGTATAATCAAAAGAAAACCGCACAAGCGCTAGAATTAACCTATCATCAACTAAGAGGTTATTTAAAAAAATACAATTTACTTGATGGTAATGATACAGATGAATAAAATTAAGGTTAATTTAATAGCTTGCCTAAGTTTCTTCGCATTATCTGGCTGTAATGATGAAAGTACAGTTTCGTTAGATGAACATAGTGTTATATATTGCGCAGAAGGATCACCTGAAACATTTAATCCGCAATTAGTAACATCTGGCACTACCATTGATGCGACATCGAACCAATTATATGATCGATTGTTAAGCTATAAAGGAGAAGAGAATACACTAACCCCTGCATTAGCGAAATCTTGGCATGTAACCAAAAATGGCAAAAAAATCACTTTTTATTTGCGTAAAGATGTTGCTTTTCACCAAACAGATTATTTTACACCAAGCAGGACTCTTAACGCTGATGACATTATCTTCAGTTTCAATCGTATTTTAAATAAAAAACATCCATTCCACTTTGTATCAGGTGGTGATTATCCTTTTTTTCAAAACATTGAACTTAATACATTAATTGAAAAGATAGAAAAAATAAATGAGCACACTGTTCGATTTCATTTAACTCATCCTGATAATTCATTTCTTGCAAACTTAGCAACCGATTACGCTGTTATTTTATCTGCTGAATATGCTGAACAACTAGTTAAACAGCAAAGAAAAAGTAATATAGATACCTACCCAATAGGGACAGGTCCATTTAAGCTAAAAGAATATCGCATTGGATCTTTTATTCGCTATTACCGCCACGAGCAATATTGGCGTGATCCGGTAAAAATTGAGCAATTAGTTTTTGATATCACCCCCAGTAATACTGGTAGGTTAACTAAGTTGCTTGCCAAAGAGTGTGACATTTCAGCGTACCCTATTGCACATAATAAAATAGGTGAAAATAAAAGCTTAACCTTAGAATCGATTACGGCCTTAAATGTCGGCTACTTTGGATTCAATGTTAAAAAGCCTCCTTTTGATAATAAACTCGTTCGCCAAGCAGTGAGTTATGCTATTAATAAACAAGTATTACTCGATACCGTTTATAAAGGTAAGGCTGTATTAGCAAAATCGATACTACCGAATACTTCTTGGGCGTTTGATGACTCTATTCCCGCACATGAATTTAATCCCGTTCTAGCGAAAAGCCTGTTAGACACAGCTGGCTTTCCGCAAGGATTTACTATGGATTTGTGGGCAATGCCAGTTCAAAGGCCTTATAATCCTAATGCAATAACGATGGCTAAACTTATTCAAGCTGATCTAAATGATATTGGAATTAAAGTTAACATTGTTTCTTATGAATGGAATACTTTTTTAAATCGTTTAAGTCTTGGTGAACATCAAAGTTTTTTATTAGGTTGGTCGGCTGATCATCCTGACCCAGATAACTTTTTCTCTCCCATGTTAAGCTGCTCTGCCAGTAATACCGGGAGTAATACCACTTTTTGGTGTAATAAAAAATTTGATAGTATTCTGCAAAGTGCCTTACAAACCACAGACTTAAACCAAAGAAAAGAATACTATTCTCAAGCGATGAGAATTATAGAAGAAGAAATACCTTTGATTCCTATTGCGCACTCAAAACGTTATCAAGCACGTAATAAAGAAATTACGGGCGATATCCTTGCCGCATTTGGTGGTATCAATTTTTATCATATAGATAAAAATAAAAAGTCAGCGCTGAGCGCAAAAAAAATAAAAGATACTACGATAGTTAATCAAATTAATGTAGGTGAAAATTAATCATGTTGGTTTTACATTACGAAGATTAAGCTTATTTATTTTTACAATGTTAGTACTAACATTGTTATCTTTTAGTTTAAGCTTTTTATTTCCAGGTGATTCAATCATCAATATATCAGGCGCTATTAACGCTACCCCAACTCAATTAATAGAAATAGAAAAACATTACCACACAGATAGTAATATATTTTGGCAGTACCTAACCTACCTCCATCACATAATAAATGGTGAGCTAGGTATTTCAATGGCGAGTCAGTCTAACATAGCAACTGAAGTACTTAATTTATTACCTGCAACTATTGAACTGAGTTTAGTAGCGCTATTTATTGCAATGTTTGTTGGTATTCCACTTGGTTTTATTGCAGCAATAAAACAAAACAAAACAACCGATAATATTATTGTGTCTGTTTCAATGCTAGGCTATTCAATCCCCGTATTTTGGTTGGGTATATTGGCTATTTTAACCTTTTCGATAAACTTAGGCTGGTTGCCATCAGCCGGACAGATTAGTTTGCTGTTTGAAATTGAGTTAATAACCGGTATTCAATTTATTGATATATTACTCAGTGATAGCCCTTATAAATGGCAAGCTTTTAGTGATGCCACCGCGCATATTATACTACCTGCTTGTGTCATAGCTGTAGCTCCCGCCACTATATTCATTCGCTTAGCTAGAACATCAATGATAGAAGTTTTAGAAACAAGCTATATTCGAGCAGCAAATGCAAAAGGTTTAACCTTTCGACAAATGATATTTCGTCATGCGATCAGAAATGCGTTAATTCAAATAATTCGTCACGTTGGTTTGCAGTTTGCAAACCTAGTAACTATTGCAATGGTCACTGAAGTTATTTTTAGCTGGCCAGGCATAGGTCGCTGGCTCATTGAGAGTATTTACCAACGAGATTATACCGCCATACAAAGTGGTTTATTGGTGCTGTCGTGTTTTATTTTTATCGTGCACATTTTAACTGACTTTATCTATGCTGCGTTAAACCCACTAGCCCGAGGTAATAAGTATGGCTCGTGATAAAATATATTTAGAAGAAATATTCCCGTCACCTTTTATGCAGCTATGGCAAGTTTTTCGTAAAACACCTTCTGCAATGGCGGGATTAAGCTGTTTTATATTCTTGATAATTCTAGCTGTTTTTGCCCCAATACTAGCCCCCTATTCACCAATTGATGGTCAACTAGATATGCTATTGTTACCTCCTGCTTGGCATCCAGATGGGAATATAAGCTATTTACTTGGTACCGATGAGTTAGGACGAGATATGCTTTCTCGCCTAATGTATGGTACTTCGTTAACCTTTGGCCTGAGCTTTATCGTTGTTATTACTTCACTTATTATTGGTGTTGTCATTGGCTCCTTATCAGCATTAACCACAGGGATAAAATCAAGCTTTCTCAATCACTGTCTAGATGTGATCTTATCTATCCCTTCATTGTTATTGGCTATCATTATTGTTGCCATTTTAGGGCCTGGAATTGGCAATACAGTATGGGCTGTAGTGATAGTACTCATTCCTCAGTTTATACATATTACGCGTTACGCCGTAAAAGAAGAATCACGTAAAGATTATGTACTTGCATCACGATTGGATGGCGCAAGTCCGTTTAGAATATTGTATTACTCTATTTTTCCAAATATTGTTGATAGACTAATGAGCCAAGCGACCTTAGCACAATCAGCGGCTATTTTAGATATAGCTACGTTAGGCTTTTTAGGCTTAGGCGCTCAAATTCCACTTCCTGAATGGGGAGCAACCCTAGCTAACGGTTTAGATTTATTTTACATAGCCCCCTGGACAGTATATTTGCCAGGTTTAGCAATTTTGTTTGCTGTTATAGTTACCAACCTTGTTGGTGAAGGTATTCGCCACGCGCTTAAGTTACGCAAGGACAAGTAATGAATTTACTCGACATTAGAAACTTATCCATTGAACTTGTCAGTGAAAATAAAAACATTTTAGCTGTTGATAAAGTTAGTTTGATAATGAAAGAAGGCGAAGTTCGAGGGTTAGTTGGGGAATCTGGATCGGGCAAGTCGCTTTTAGCGCAAGCAATTGTTGGTGTGCTAAATGACAAATGGAAGGTACATGCTGACAGGTTTCATTGGCGTGGTGTAGATTTATTACGATTATCTATTGCTGAGCGTAAAGCGCTAATATCTCGAGATATCGCAATGATATTTCAAGAGCCGATGGCATGCTTAGATCCAACGACTACAATTAAAAATCAATTAGCTGAAGCAATTGATACGAGCTCCCTCACCGGATTTTTCTGGCAGAAACAACGACAGCGCCACGAGGCAGCAATTAAGCTATTACATAAAGTTGGTATAAAAAGGCATAACGCATGTCTTAATAGCTATCCACATCAGTTAACCGATGCTTTATGTCAACGCGTTATGATCGCTATAGCGTTGGCTAGAAGACCAATATTACTGATTGCAGATGAACCCACTGCTGCAATGGAAAATACAAATCAAGGTCAAATATTTAGACTCTTAGCCAGTTTAAACCAATTAAAAAACATGTCGATATTGTTAATTAGTCATGATTTAGAAAACATAACACACTGGACACATAAGATAACAGTGATGTACAGCGGACAATTTGTTGAGGCTGGAACTACTGATCAAATATTCAAAACGCCATTACACCCTTATACTAAAGCTTTAGTTGATAGTAGCCCAAGTGCAAATATAGATTTACCCGCTAAATCAAGACTTATGGCATTACCTGGTACTATACCTATTTTACAGCATCTCCCTATAGGTTGTCGTTTAGGACCACGCTGCCCAAGAGCACAACAAGCTTGTGTACAAGCACCTACAATCACTAGCTTCCATGATCATAAAGTAAGTTGTCATTACCCTTTAATACCGACAAAAGCTAAACGTAAAGCTATTAAAGAGGTATGCTAACATGACTGAATTACTTAAGGTTGAAGAGTTAAGTAAGTCTTATCAACAAAAAGGCTTTTGGTTTAAAAAGAAAGTAACTATTGCATTAGAGCCTATTTCTTTCAGTATTGAAGCCCATAAAACATTAGCAATTATTGGTGAAACAGGATCAGGTAAATCGACACTTGCTAAGTTATTAGTAGGAGCTGAGCCCGCCAGTGGCGGCCATATTTATTTGAATGGCAAAAAGCTACACGATAGTAGTTACAAAGAACGATGTCAGCATATACGTATGATTTTTCAAGACTCAGGGACGACTCTCAATCCTAGTTTAACTATTTTACAACTATTAGATGAACCCCTTAAACTTAATACAACGTTTAATGAAAAAAAACGCCAAGAGCTGATTAGAGTTACTCTGCAACAAGTAGGTTTACTAGGCGACCATATGAATTTTTATCCTCATATGTTTTCTGGTGGGCAAAAACAGCGTATATCACTTGCTAGAGCAATTATTTTACAACCACAAGTGATCATACTTGACGAGGCATTAGCGGCACTTGATCCTTCATTACGTTCTCAAATGATTAATCTATTATTAGATCTACAACAACAGATGGGATTAGCCTATATACTCATTTCCCATAATTTGGGTATTATTCGTCACTTTAGTGATGATGTGATGGTGTTATCACATGGGAAGGTCGTTGAATCTGGAAACACGATGGAGGTTATGAATAAACCTCAACATAAAGTGACTCAAAAATTATTAATGAATCAAAACTTTCAGTTGAGATCTAGAAAAGTAAAATAATATAAAGTAGCGAGTGATCTTACTCGCTACTTACTACCAACTAAAAGTTTGTTTGCTCTGTCACCGTATTTACAGTTATCTTTGCATCTAATTTCAATGCATCAACATAGTTTGCATAAGCAGACTGTGCTAATTGAGACGTTTGTTGCTGAGAAAGCTGAGGATTATCAATAATCACTTTTGGTACATGAACCGCCTTTAATTCTACTAGGGCTAAATCACCATTACTTAATGCAACCGATGATGCAGAAATACTACCATCAACAGGATGTGGTAAAACAAATGCTTCACGAGTAATACTTTGATCAATATCTGTACCGTAGCGTGTCATGTTTTCTTTATTAGTAAAACTTGAGTAATTTTCAATTAACTGCTCAGTGATATCTTCACCTGCTTTAAACTTAGCAAGTAAATCATTGACCGTTGTTTGAGCTTTTTCTGTCGCTTTTTGAGAAACTAAAATAGCTTTTATTTGCTCTTCAACTTCAGCAATAGGTTTTACATTCGCTTCTTGGTATTCATTCAAACGTAAGACTAAAGAAACACTATCACTCACTTCAATCACATCAGAGTTCATATTATCTTGTAAAACTAAGTCTGAAAAAGCAGCTTCAATAACTTTAGCATTATCAAAAGGAGCCGCGTTGCCTGTAGAAGACAACCATGCTGAAGTTTCTACTGTAGCATTAACTTCACTGGCAGCATCTTCTAAGCTGTCAGGGAATTCAAAACTAATACGCGCCATTTCTTGCGTTAAAGTATAAAACTGTCCTTGAGCTTCGTCGCTACTAATTTTGATGAATAACTCATCTTTAACATCAGCTAAACTCTGTACTTCCTCTGGTTTAAGGTCGGTTAATTTTATTACATGGTAGCCAAAACTCGTTTTAACAAGTTCCGTTGTATCACCAACAGCTGTTAAAGCAAAAGCGGCTTCATCAAAAGCATCGCCCATTACGCCACGTTCTATATAATCTAAATCACCACCGTTTTCACCACTAAAAGTATCGCTAGATAGCTCTTTAGCTAATTCAGCAAAATCTTCACCTGCACCTAAACGAGTTAATACAGTTTCAGCTTGTACTTTAGCTGCTGCTTCACTGTCATCATCGCCTTCAGTAAATCCAAGAAGAATATGCGAAACACGACGTTGTTCTGCTTCAGTAAAGCTAGCAAGATTCTCTTGATAGTATGCTTCAACATCACTGTCAGACACTTCAATATTTTTAGCAATATCATCAACACTTAAACGAATAAAGTTAACTTTTACTTTTTCTTTATTTTCGAAACGTACTTGATTCGTTTGATAGTAAGTTTTAATTTCTTCTTCACTTACCTCAACATCGGCTTCAAACTGCTTAGCTGATAGCGTCGCATAACGAATATCACGAGTTTGATTTTGTAAGTTTTGTTGTAGCTTTTCTTGATAAGGTAAATTAAATTCAGTAGCAACTAACGCTTGCGATAATTGACTACGTGTCATTTCTACACGTAGGTAATCACGAAAGCTAGATGATTGATAAAAACCAGCTTGGTTAATAACAGCTAAATAACGATTGTTATCAAAAACACCATCCACTTGGAATTCAGGCATCACTCGAATAGTTTCTTTAATACGAGCATCTGAAACGCGTATCGAAAGATCTTGTGCACTTTGATCTATCAATTCTTGGTTAATTAAATTATCTAATACACCCTTACGAAAATTAGCCATATAGTTAGCGTCATTTGATAATGTATCAAACATTTCACCAAACTGTTGAGCCATACGGTTACGCTGTGCTTGATATGCTCTATCAAACTCTTGCTGACTAATCTTTTCACCATTAACCGTTGCAACAGAAGTATCTACAGAATTAGTGTAGCTACCCAAACCAGCAACAGCGAAGGTTAGTATAATAAGACCAAGGATTATTTTGGCTGTTAAGCCCTGCGAGCTTTCTCTAATATCTTCTAGCATTTTTTTCTCTTATCTCCAAAGCCGATTTTTTAAAATCGATAAATATTAAACCGATAAACAATATCGATACTTAAGCTATAGTTTTTGTTGCTCGCGATTTTAGCAGATGCAGTCCACCGCTTGAAGTGCAAGATGTGTTTTATTTGATTAAATTACTTATAAATTACTTATAAATAATTTAATCAAATAAGTTAAAAGCAAAAGACCACCTAAAGGTGGTCTTTAAATATATCTTTAATATAAAATCACGAAACGTAATTAATTATATTATTAGCTATTACAAGCATCTTTTAATGCTTTACCCGCTTTGAAAGATGGGATTTTAGCTGCAGCGATTTGAATAGTTGCGCCAGTTTGTGGGTTACGACCTGTACGTGCCGCACGGTCACGTACTGAGAAAGTACCAAAACCAACTAAAGCAACTTGCTCACCACTTTGTAATTCTTCAGTTACAGCGCCAATAAATGAATCTAATGCGCGACCTGCAGCAGCTTTTGAAATGTCAGCGCCTTCAGAAATTTTCTCGATAAGTTGAGATTTATTCACAGTGTATACCCCTTCAATTGTTATTATTACAACGCTATTTACTTTTCTTTAATAAAAGTTTTAATAAAAGTTCGTCCTAAAAAATAAAGATTCGTTATGTTATTTTATTTTGTTGAACATCAAGCGCCGAGTTGAAAAAAAATTATTATGTCTAATCCTTTATTAATTTATACCTAATGAGCAGCAGCCTCTTAGGTATACTAAACAAGGGGTCTAGCGACATAAGCGTTGTTAACTTACCATAGTTTCAGCGTTTGAAAAGCCTTTATTTCACTTTTTTACTGTTTTTACACGTTTTTTTGCTTTTTTTGGTTATTTACATCAAAAATGCAACTTTTTACGCATAAAAATTACTCTGCCTTCCACTGTTCTACTGGGTGTTCAAGCGCGATTGAAAGCACTTCATCAATCCATTTTACTGGGTGGATAGCGAGATCAGCTTTAACATTTTCAGGTATTTCTTTTAAATCACGTTCATTTTCATGAGGTATAATAACTGTTTTTATACCACCACGATGAGCGGCTAAAAGCTTCTCTTTTAATCCACCAATAGCAAGAACTTCACCACGTAATGTAATCTCACCAGTCATAGCCACATCCGCTTTCACCGGGTTACCTGTTAAACTAGAAACAAGTGCTGTACACATACCAATACCGGCACTAGGACCATCTTTTGGTGTTGCTCCTTCAGGAACATGAACATGTATATCTCGTTTTTCATAAAAGTCTTCATTGATACGTAATTTCTCTGTTCTACTACGTACAACAGTCATTGCTGCTTGAATAGACTCCTGCATAACATCACCTAATGAACCGGTGTAAGTTAACTTACCTTTGCCTGGTACAGAAGCGGTTTCAATCGTCAGTAACTCTCCACCAACTTGTGTCCATGCTAAACCAGTAACTAAGCCCACTCTGTTTTTGTCATCGGCCTTGCCGTAATCAAAACGTTGAACACCTAAATATTCGTTTAAGTTCTCTTGGTTGATGACCACTTTTTTCAGCTTTTTATCTAATAAAATAGCTTTAACTGCTTTACGACATAACTTAGAGATTTCACGCTCTAGGTTTCGAACACCAGCCTCACGCGTGTAATAGCGAATAATACCAACAATAGCACTATCTTCTATTTTAATTTCATTCGCTTTTAAGCCATTACGCTGTATTTGCTTATCAACTAAATGACTACGGGCAATATTAAGCTTTTCATCTTCTGTATAACCAGACAAACGAATAACTTCCATTCTATCAAGCAATGGGCCTGGAATATCCATACTATTTGACGTTGCAACGAACATCACATCAGATAAATCATAATCCACTTCTAAATAATGGTCATTGAAGCTTGAGTTTTGCTCAGGATCTAATACTTCTAACAATGCCGATGCTGGATCACCACGCATATCCGATGCCATTTTATCTATTTCATCTAATAAAAATAGCGGATTTTTAACGCCCACTTTTGACATTTTTTGAATCAGCTTACCTGGTAATGAACCAATATAAGTTCGACGATGCCCTCTAATTTCAGCTTCATCACGTACACCACCTAAAGCCATGCGAATATACTTTCGGCCCGTCGATTTTGCAATAGATTGCCCTAATGAGGTTTTACCTACACCAGGAGGTCCTACTAAACATAGAATAGGTCCTTTAAGCTGACTAACCCGTTGCTGTACGGCCAAATACTCTAATATGCGCTCTTTAACTTTATCTAAGCCATAATGATCTTTGTCTAATACTTCTTGTGCTAGTGCTAAATTACGTTTAAGTTTGCTACGTTTTTTCCACGGCACATTAATCATGCATTCGATATAACTACGAACGACAGTTGCTTCAGCAGACATCGGTGACATCATTTTTAATTTTTGCAATTCAGCTAACGTTTTATCTTTTGCTTCTGTCGGCATTTGTGCTTCATCAATACGCTTTGACATTTGCTCAAGCTCATCAGGCGTTTCATCACCTTCATTAAGCTCTTTTTGAATCGCTTTCATTTGCTCATTTAAATAATATTCACGCTGACTTTTTTCCATTTGCTTTTTAACGCGAGTACGAATTTTTTTCTCAACTTGTAGTAAGTCAATCTCACCTTCCATTAATGCCATTAAATGCTCTAAGCGTTTAACAATATCAATTATTTCTAGTACTTTCTGCTTCTCTTCTAACTTCAGTGGCATATGAGCTGCCATAGTGTCAGCTAATTGTTCAGCATCATCAATACCAGAAACAGAAGTCAGTACTTCCGGCGGAATTTTTTTATTCAGTTTTACATAGCCTTCAAACTGAGAAATAGCGGAACGAATTAATACTTCATTATCATCCTCGGCACTATTTTCAACAGTTAAATATTCAATATTCGCACTAAAGTATTCTTCTGTTTCAATAAACTCAGTGACCTTGGCGCGTTGTACACCTTCCACTAATACTTTAACGGTACCATCAGGGAGTTTTAACATTTGTAAAAATAGTTGCAACAGTGCCAGTTTCATAAACATCCGCAGCTTGAGGATCATCCACAGCAGCATCTTTCTGTGCGACTAAAAATACTTGCTTATCATTTTCCATCGCAAGATCTAAACAACGGATAGATTTTTTCTCGACCTACAAATAATGGGATAACCATTTGTGGATAAACGACAACATCTCTTAAGGCAAGAACGGGGATTTCAACTACACTAGTTAATTCTTCGGTCATGTGTGTCTCTTTGGGAAGTTTAAATTACTGATAAAATCTATATGGGGATAAATAGAAAACTTACAAGCAATAATAACAATTTGATTATATTTATTACTAACTAAAGGGGAGTACTCATAAACATTAGAACACCCAGCGTTTGTTAGACAACCCTCAGATTCACTATTCTCTATGTCATTATTGTCGCTTTTAAAACAAAAAAAAGAGCCCATAAGGCTCTTTATATTTCAATATTGATTTTTCGGCAGTAACTTACTCTGAAGCAGCTTGCTCTTGTTGACTAGCATAAATAACTAATGGCTTAGATTCACCTTTAATTGTAGTCTCATCAACAACAATTTTACTTACGTTCTCCATTGACGGAAGCTCGTACATGGTATCAAGTAAAACAGCTTCAACAATAGAACGTAAACCACGTGCACCGGTTTTTCTGTCCATTGCTTTTCTAGCAATAGCATGAAGCGCATCTTCTCTGAATTCTAATTCAACATCTTCCATATCAAACAATGCTATAAACTGCTTAGTTAATGCATTTTTAGGCTCTTGTAAGATTTGAATTAATGCCGACTCATCTAATTCACGTAAAGTAGCGACTACCGGTAAACGACCAATAAATTCAGGAATCAATCCGTATTTTACTAAATCTTGCGGCTCAACATCTTCTAATCGTTGAGTTAACGTTATTTCTTCATCTTTACCACGTACCTCTGCACCAAATCCAATGCCAGTACCGGTATGACAACGTTGCTCAATAACTTTATCTAGGCCTGCAAACGCACCGCCACAAATAAATAAAATTTTAGAAGTATCTACTTGTAAAAATTCTTGCTGAGGATGCTTACGACCACCTTGTGGCGGCACTGAAGCAATAGTACCTTCAATAAGCTTTAATAATGCTTGTTGAACACCTTCGCCAGAAACATCACGCGTAATAGATGGATTATCTGATTTACGCGAAATTTTATCAATTTCATCAATGTAAACTATACCACGCTGAGCTTTTTCAACATCGTAATCACATTTTTGTAAAAGCTTTTGAATTATATTCTCAACATCTTCGCCAACATAACCAGCTTCAGTCAACGTTGTTGCATCAGCCATAGTAAATGGTACATCAAGTAAGCGCGCTAACGTTTGCGCTAATAATGTTTTACCTGAACCAGTAGGACCAATAAGTAAAATATTACTTTTTCCTAATTCAACACCATTATGTGAATCACCATTACGTAAACGTTTATAGTGATTATAAACCGCTACTGCGAGTACTTTTTTCGCATGGTCTTGACCTATAACATAATCATCTAGACTTTCACGTATTTCAACAGGAGAAGGTAAAGCTTCCTTTTCTTCTTTAGGAGAAATTTCTTTTATTTCTTCACGAATAATGTCATTACATAATTCTACACATTCGTCACATACAAATACTGATGGGCCAGCAATTAGTTTACGTACTTCATGTTGGCTTTTGCCACAAAATGAACAGTAAAGTAATTTACCATTGTCACCGTCACCACTTTTAATATCGGTCATGCCCTACCTCAAATCTTTAATTCCGTTAATGATTACTACATCTTTTCATAAGTTGTAATATAGCAATTATTAAATCATCTTTTAAGTTGAATTTGATAAATCAAACTCAACTTACAACTAATATTAGCTATTTCTTTGTTCTAATATGGAGTCAACTAAACCATATTCAACTGCGCTTTCTGCACTTAAGAAATTATCACGGTCTGTATCATGAGAAACTTTCTCAAGAGGTTGTCCTGTATGCTCCGACATTAAACGATTCAACTTATCTTTAATAAATAATATTTCTTTCGCATGAATTTCGAAGTCTGATGCTTGCCCTTGGAAGCCACCTAAAGGCTGATGAATCATTACACGTGCATTAGGTAAACAATAACGCTTACCTTTTTCACCACCTGAAAGCAAAAATGCTCCCATGCTTGCCGCTTGGCCAATACATACCGTAGAAATATTAGGTTTAATAAATTTCATCGTATCATAAATAGCCATACCCGCCGTTACAGACCCACCTGGAGAGTTGATATAAAGAAAAATATCTTTATCCGGACTTTCAGATTCTAAGAATAGTAATTGCGCTATGATTAAATTTGCCATGTGGTCTTCAACTTGGCCACATAAAAATATAACACGCTCTTTAAGTAATCTTGAGTAAATATCATAAGAACGTTCACCCTTAGCAGTCTGTTCGACTACCATTGGTACTAATGCACTCTCAGGGCTAGTCGCTGAATTTTGAGAGTTTGTCTGGGAATTGAATTGAGAATTAAACAAGTGTGTTCCGTCCTTAAATATAAAATACATGGTTACTTTAACTAAGCAGCTTAAATTAAGCTACATTCTTTAAGTAATCATTAAAAATAATACGCTAAATAAAAATGGCTTGTATGAAAATATCCATACAAGCCATTAAATTTAAGCGATTGCTAAGCTTTTTGTCAATAAAAAAGCGATATTACTTCCCTTCTGGGTTCATAATCTCTTTAAAAGTTGCTTTTTTATTTTCTACTTTTGCTTTTTCAACTAAAAATTCAACTGCCTGCTCTTCTAAAGCGACATTTTGCATTTGCTGCATTAATTCTTTGTTGTTTGCGTAGTATTCAATAACTTCTTGTGGATCTTCATAAGCAGATGCTGCTGTTGCAATTAGCTCATCAACTTTAGTAGTATCAACTTTAAGTTCATTAACCTTAATCACTTCACCTAGTAACAAACCAATTTTAACGCGACGTTCAGCTTGCTCTTTAAACATGTCGTTAGGTAGTTCAGGTAAGTTATTAGGATCCATTTGACCTTGGAAACGCTGCATAGCTTGTTGACGTAATACGTCAATTTCTTGTGCAACTAAAGCTGATGGTAAGCTAACGTCATGACTTGATAGTAAACCTTCAAGCACTTGTTCTTTAACTTTAGCTTTAACAGCTTGAGTTAATTCACGTGTCATGTTTTTACTAACTTCTTCACGTAAAGCTTCAACGCCACCTTCTTCAACACCGAAAAGTTTAGCAAATTCTTCATCAACAGGAGGTAAAACAGCACCTTCAGTTGTATGAACAACAATGTCAAACTCTGCTTCTTTACCTTTTAGGTTTTCAGCATGGTAATCATCAGGGAAAGTTACTTTAATTGTTTTTTCATCGCCAGCTTTCATACCAGTGATTTCTTTTTCGAAACCAGGAATCATACGGCCAGCGCCAAGCTCTAGTTCAAAACCTTCAGCTTTACCACCTTCAAACTCTTCACCGTCAATACGGCCAGTGAAATCAAGTACTAACTTGTCACCTTTCTTAGTTTTACGCTTATTTTCTTTCCACGTTTGGTGTTGCTTTTGTAATGTTTCAAACATTTCATCTAGATCGTCAGCTGATACTTCAACATCAGGACGCTCTATCGTTATATTTTCTAAACCTTTTAATTCAACTACTGGGTAAATTTCAAAAGTTGCTTCAAATTTTAATTCTTTACCATCTTCATTGCTTTTTGCAACAAACGAAGGACGACCCGCAGGATTAATTTTTTCAGCAACAATAGCATCAACAAAGCTACGTTGCATGATTTCACCAGCAACTTCTTGACGTACAGATTTACCGTAACGTTTTTGAATAACTGATGGTGGAACTTTACCCGGACGGAAACCGTTGATACGTTGGGTTTTACTTACTTGACGAAGACGATTTTTAACTTCAACATCTACTGTTTCGGCTGGAACAGAAATAGTCAAACGACGTTCCAAACCTTGTGTAGTCTCAACTGAAACTTGCATTTATATACCTCAAAACTTAGCGTGTTACGCTTTCTTATATAGCATCAATTTTACTTGCTAATGATAGTAAAAAAAGTGCCTTGCTCATACGAACGGTTAAAATTTATGACGCGGAATTATAGCTAGACACAAAAGAAGTTGCAAGGGCAAGTTTCTAGCGTAAATTACAGCTTAAATAAAGCCTTACATATAGTGGGTTAAGCTAATGAGTAACCTCGGTAATATACACGCGTCACAATTATAAAATACAATTAAATTACAACAACTTACAAACAAAACAAGATAACTGAAAATTTAGACATAATCATTATATACAGTGAAATTAATTAAATCACACCTAACCTTACCTTGTAATCAATCCGATAGACTTACAAATCATTACTAACTATTAGTAGGATCACCACAAAATCACTCTGCTCTATTTAGCTAATAAGTCTATTCATATAAGCTAATATAAATAAATGCGTATTAATAATGCAATATTTCACCGAATAAAGTACTGATACCAATCTCACTAACTATGTGATCATTTCTACTTGTTAAAATCACCAACTTTTTCTACGTATAAAATTGTTCACCTAATTAATGAAACTGGTATAAATTGAATAAACAGTTAAATAAGTTGTTTATAGATGATGAAAGCATTGAGCTTGCGACTTAATTTGGAAATACATAAACCGAATAATAGTTAATTGTTACGACTGAACTTGATGACACCCAAACCAAAATTTGGTTAATGATGGACTACATAGAGTTTAACAATAGAATATATAGCAAGATTTTAAATCAAGAAGTATTGATTTACATAAATTGAGAAGTGGTCAGTAATGAAGATTAAAACTTGCGACTGAACTTGATGAAACCCAAACCAATTTTGGTTAGATATGGAAAATAATATTTTTGAGAAGTGGTCGGTGATGCAAGATTCGAACTTACGACTGAACTTGATGACACCCAAACCAATTTTGGTTAGATATGGAAAATAATATTTTTGAGAAGTGGTCGGTGATGCAAGATTCGAACTTGCGACCCCTTGGACCCAAACCAAGTGCGCTACCAAGCTGCGCTAATCACCGATTTTTTCAAATTCTTTGAGTAAGGAACTCAAAGTAAAGATGGGGTGGCTAAAGGGACTTGAACCCTCGACAACCGGAATCACAATCCGGGGCTCTACCAACTGAGCTATAGCCACCATTATATCTTTTATTCATACTTTTTAAGTATGGCGCGCCCTGCAGGATTCGAACCTGCGACCCACGCCTTAGAAGGGCGTTGCTCTATCCAGCTGAGCTAAGGGCGCACATTAACCTACAAAAGCATTATAACCTATTTAATAAATAGATTATCTTCAGTGATATATAATCAAAGTTATTACTAAATTTGATAGCACCAAAGCTAACACTTTATCTTTTAAATATTTCTTTAAAATTTCTTTAAAGAAATGAGTAAGAAAAAGTGGTCGGTGATGCAAGATTCGAACTTGCGACCCCTTGGACCCAAACCAAGTGCGCTACCAAGCTGCGCTAATCACCGACATTCGTTTAAAACTAACTAAAAGATTAGCTGTCTTCAACGGGTGCGGATATTACCGATTTGCGCGTGCTCAGTCAAACTATTTTTATAAATAAATACTCGTTCGTTCACTTTTAATGCAACTTGCTTAATTAGTATCAAAAACCTTGTATATATAAGACAGAAGTAAGAATTAAGCTTTTGCTGTTCAATATATAGCTATTCAAACTTTTCGTGATAAATAATTCTAACTCTTAACTATAACTAGCGTAGGGTTTATGGCAAAATAACCTCAATTTTACAGACCATTTATCTCACCAATTTATTTAAGGTTACAGTTAAGTATTATGACGGCATCATTAATTGACGGCAAAGCTATTGCCAAAAAAGTTCGCGACTCTATTAAAGAAAAAGTTAGCCTACGCATAAATAAAGGTCAAAGAGCTCCTGGACTAGCAGTTATATTAGTAGGTTGCGATGCAGCTTCTCAGGTTTATGTAGGTAGTAAACGTAAAGCCTGTGAGGAAGTTGGTTTTGTTTCTCGCTCTTATGATTTAGCTGCCACCACTTCACAGGATGAATTATATCAATTAATTAATGAGCTAAATAACGACAATACTATTGATGGTATTTTAGTTCAGCTACCGCTCCCAAAAGGATTAGATGCTAATTTAATTATTGAACACATTCACCCTGAAAAAGATGTTGATGGTTTTCACCCTTCTAACGTTGGTAAGCTTGCTTTACGCCAACCTGGTCTTCGCCCTTGTACACCAAAGGGAATAATGAAGTTAATTGAATCAACGGGTATTCAGCCTCATGGTTTAGATGCTTTAGTTGTCGGGGCTTCAAATATTGTAGGTCGACCAATGATGTTAGAATTATTACTCGCAGGATGTACCGTTACAACTACCCATAGATTTACTAAAGATCTTGAAGGAAAAGTTAGAAACGCTGATTTAATTGTAGTCGCCGTTGGTAAGCCAGCCTTTATTCCAGGTGAATGGATTAAAGATGGTGCTATCGTTATTGATGTTGGTATTAACCGTTTAGAATCTGGTAAGCTTGTTGGCGATGTTGAATTTGATGTAGCAAAAGAAAAAGCCAGTTTTATTACACCTGTACCTGGTGGCGTTGGCCCGATGACAGTTGCTTGCTTAATTGAAAATACATACATTGCTTGTGAGCAATTCGGTAAATAATACGTATTTTTTATTTTTGAAGTCTAGCTAAAAGAGTGTACAAATTTGTTGCACACTCTCGTTCATAGTTAATGATACTGCTTGCTAATTAACGAGCACTAGACTTAATAAAAATTATTATCTAACTATTTTTGCGCCATGTTGTTTTACCAGCACTATCTTCCAGTATAATATTCATCGCATTCAACTTATCTCGAGCTTCATCAGCAAGCGCCCAATCTTTATCAATACGGGCTTGATTACGTTGAACAATAAGCGCTTCAATAACAGCTACTTCTTCATTCGCATTTTGCCCTTGCAAGAAACTTTCTGGCGCCAGTTGTAATAAACCAATAACACCACCTAACGCTTTTAATGTTGCCGCTAATTTTTCAGCTTGTTCAATATTGTTACTTTTTACGACATTTAATTCTTTAGCAATTTCAAATAGCACTGCTAGTGCCTGTGGCGTATTAAAATCATCGTCCATAGCCTGACAAAATTGTTTAACATAAGTAGATGACTTATCTAAAGTAAAGTCTGCCTTAATATCAACATCCCTTAATGCAGTATAAATACGCTCTAATGAAGCTCTTGCTTGATTTAAGTTATCTGTCGAGTAGTTTAATTGGCTACGATAATGCCCTGTCGTTAAGAAAAATCTGACAGTTTCTGCATCATACTGCGCAAGTACATCACGAATAGTAAAGAAGTTACCTAAAGATTTAGACATTTTCTCCTGATCTATTTGTACCATCCCTGTATGCATCCAATAATTTACATAGGGAGTTTCAAGTGCACAACAACTTTGGGCAATTTCATTTTCATGATGAGGAAATTGTAAGTCTGAGCCACCACCATGAATATCAAAATGATGACCTAACTCTTTTGCATTCATCGCTGAACATTCAATATGCCAACCAGGTCTGCCCTCACCCCACGGTGATGACCAACTTGGCTCGCCAGGTTTAGCTGATTTCCATAAAACAAAATCTAATGGATTATTTTTTGATTGATCAACATCAACTCTTGAACCTGATTGTAACTGATCTAAATCCTGACCACTTAGCTTGCCATAATCAACATAGCTAGAAACGTCAAATAACACATCACCCTTACCTGTATTATTAGCATCACTACTGTCTTTTTCGCCCGCGATATAAGCATGCTTTTTCGCGACCAACGTTTCGATCATAGCAATAATTTCATCCATATGAGTCGTTACACGCGGCTCAATATCTGGACGAGCTATATTTAATGCATCAAAATCTTCATGCATATAAGCAATGGTACGTTCAGTAAGTTGCTCAGTTGTTTCATTATTTTGTGCAGCACGATTAATTATTTTATCTTCAACATCAGTAATGTTGCGTACATAATTCACATCATAGCCAGAAAATCGCATATAACGCGCAATATTGTCGAAACTGATGTAAGTGCGTCCATGGCCGATGTGGCATAAATCATAAACAGTACAACCACAAACATACAATCCCACTTTACCAGGGTTAATCGGGGTAAAAGCTTCCTTTTTACGAGTTAAAGTATTGTATATCTGTAACATGAGGGTTTACGACTCCAGTAAATAAAAAATAATAATGTACTACATTGAAATGGATTGTACCCCAAGCGTGTTATCGAATCACCATACCAGATGCACTTTATATCAATTAATACCCAAGTAAATTAAATATATTAAAACCTCTATTTTTAATTCAGCTAATGATCGCGTACAATTCCGTTAAATTTTACCCTGTAGATGAGATCCCTATGATTATTTTCAAAACAACCCTTGGCGATATTAAAATTGAATTAGATTTTGATAAAGCACCAATTACTGCCAAAAACTTCCAACAATATGTTGAAGAAGGTCATTACGATGGCACTATCTTTCATCGTGTAATTAAAGGTTTTATGGCACAAGGTGGTGGTTTTGCACCAGGCTTAGAAGAAAAAGAAACACGCGCTAGTATTCAAAATGAAGCCAGTAATGGTGTAAGTAACAAACGTGGTACATTAGCAATGGCACGTACTCAAGAGCCTCATTCAGCTTCTGCACAATTTTTTATTAACTTAACTGACAATGACTTTTTAGATTTTAAAAATGAATCTGTACAAGGTTGGGGTTATTGTGTGTTTGGTGAAGTTGTTGAAGGTATGGACATAGTAGACAAAATGACTTTAGTACCAACAGGAAGTTTACACGGTCATGGCGATGTACCAAAAGAAGATATTGTTGTTGAATCAGCAATTGTTGAGTAAGCGTTAGCTGTAAATATTAACACTCAAAATTAGCACTACATAATAGAAAGAAGCACTAGAAGCAACAGCCAATGCCAAGCACCAATAACCCCGTAACATATTTTATTGCTGATTTACATTTAGCACAAAACAGGCCTGATATTACCGCCTGTTTTTTACGCTTTTTGAAACATGATGCAATACAAGCACAAACGCTTTATATTCTCGGTGATTTATTTGAGGCTTGGGTTGGTGATGATGATGATAGTGCTTATTTAGCTACAATAGCCAAAGCATTAAAAACATTGTCTAACCTTGGTACCACTATTTATTATATTCATGGCAACCGAGACTTTTTATTAGGCGAACGTTTTGCAAAAAAATCAGCCATGATTTTATTACCAGAAGTTGATTTAATCGATTTATACGGACAAAGTGTGGTAATTATGCACGGCGATACCTTATGTACACGTGATGTTGCTTATCAACAGTTCCGTAAAAAATCTCGTTCTTGGTGGTGGCAAACCATGGTAAAAAGCTTACCGTTATTTGTACGTAAAAAAATAGCTGCTGATTACCGGAAAAAAAGCGCTGCTGCTACATCAGTAAAACCTCAAGAAATTATGGATGTAACGCCAGCAGAAGTTGTCAATTGCTTGGAAGCTCATCAAAGCCAGTTATTGATTCATGGTCATACGCACAGACCTGCAGTACATGAATTAACCGCCAATAATAAACCAGCAAAACGAATTGTATTAGGCGACTGGTATGAACAAGGAGCTTGGTTAAAAGTAACTCCTACTAAGATGGAATTACTCAACTACGCATTCAATCAAACAGATACGCCAGCATAAATTTATACCGACATACCTAATTAATCTGAGTTCATTTAAGATATCTTTAATCAATGCTTATAAAAGGTTATAGCGCCATTGTATACCTAAGCTAACGATAGAATTAACCTGTGATGACTCATTACTTTCATCTCTCATCCATTCAGTACGTAGTATAAAGTCAGGGTGAAAAGCATAATGCCAGCCAACACTTAGTCTGTTTGGCTCAAACCCATTATTACTTAAACCAACTTGCTCAATAAATGTCTCTGTTGTTTGAGAGAATTGGTTATCAGCACTTAATATTTCATATTCGAGATGAAGGCTGTGCTTTTTTCTTTCGACAAAAGCGGCTAAACGATATGAGTTTTGAACTGCATCCATATACGCACTTTGTGTAGTTGTAAAAATTTGACCATCTACTTGTGCTTGAATCCATTCAAATTCACCATGAAAACGCCATTGGTCATATGCCCATGTACCATCTAAATACATACCTGAACTTAAGGTATCACCCGTAAAAAAAGATTCAACTACATTATCTACCGATACGCCATGGCTGTGCTCTTCACTATAACGTACATCTTCTCTTTGCTCTGCTTTACCATACATTACCCAAAGTTTAGCTACCGATTGAAAAGATTGTGATTGAAAAGTAAAATGACTAAACGCCGATATGCTGCCATCACCAGAAGTAGCAGGAAAATTATCACCACTAAATAGCTCAACACCTAACTTATAACTTGAATTTAACTCATCAATTGAATTCATTAAAGCAAGCCGCGCGCCGACATCAGTAAAATGGCGTCCAAATAACATATCTGCAGATAATGGAGCTTGACTAAAAATATCGGTAGCCGAATGATAATTAACAGTATCGGTTACCTCGGTTGAAATCTTGCCTACTTCAATTTGAAACATTTGCTGTGCAAATTGAAATTCTGTGCCAAACCAAAGACTTTCTAATTCAAGGCTATTTTCACCACTGTGGCTATGCGCACTTAATTTGGCGGCAACATAGTATTCTTTATTTAGGTTCATGTACCCCTGCAGTTGTGCATCATCTAAGCTTGCACCTTCTTCTGCAGGTACTGCTTCACCACCAACTAAAAAACCTTGCGGTTGCCATACTTCACCGCTCTCTACTATTTGGTTGTTACGATAAGTTATAGCAGCCAAAACTTTAATTGAGTCCTTCTCAGACAAAGAAACTTTTTGGTGAGCCATTGCTGGTTGATAAACAATAGAAAGTAAAGATAATAGCCATATTGGCTTAATACGCTTAAGCATTGATTTTCCTCATGCGGATTCGAAAATTTTTCGTTATTAATAAAATCATAATCAGAAAGTGACTCTAAAAAAGAGACTACAGCGTCAATTTCTTCATCTGTAGCTGAAAAGCCAAGTATCAGGGCTGATTTATAAGGGCTATTTTTTCCATCCCCCGCGTTAACACCATATTCTGTCAATGTTCCACCTCTGGCATAATGCTCAACAACCTCGCGTAAAGTACCGATACTGCCATCGTGCATATAAGGTGCTGTAAACTCTATATTTCGTAATGACGGTGGCCTAAATTTACCTTTGTCTGTCGGATCAGACGATAAATCAAAGATTCCCTGATCTTCTACGGGATAGCTCCCATCAGAATTTACGTTGTACAAACCGTTATTAAAAAATGGAAATAAAAGTGCATCATTCAACGTATTCGCATCTCTATATGACACAGTAAAGTTAATACCTGTATGACAGTGAAAACACTCAAATTTTTCACCATTAAATAAACTAAAACCTTGTTTTTGCTGGGCGGTTAATGCTTCTTTATCACCTAATAAATATTCATCGTAAGGACTCTTAGCACTGATCATCGTTCGCACAAAGCTTGCCAATGAAAAAATAACTTTATTCATGGTTGCGCCTGAATCACTATCAGGAAAAGCAGCTTCAAACATCTCTTGATACTTCTCATCGTTATTAAAACGGCTTAATACGGTATCAAGTTCAGCATCAGTAACCCCTAACTCAATAGGATCATCGGCACGAATTGGTACATTTAATTGATCTTCTAACTCAAAAAAAGTGTCATTACTCCAAGTAAATGTTGCGTTATATGCCGCGTTACTTAACCCTTGACTGTTACGCACTAAAGCATGCCCAGTTGATCCTATTGGCGTACTAATGCCATCGGCAAAGGCGTTAGATTGGAAGTGACAAGAACCACAAGACTGAGTTTGGTTAGCGGATAACTGCTTGTCGTAGAATAAAAAACGACCCAGAGTGATTTTTTCTTTGGTGAGAGCATTAAACTCAGGAATAGCCGGTAACGGCATATGCTCAGGCAAGTCTAATAGCGTACGTAAGTCTTGTTCTGTTTCAGTTGAATTAACTGTTGTAGTAGAAGATACATTACAACCAGAGACAAAAAATAGCACGAATAATGAAAACGGTAAGAACATGAAACTCAATGAAGAATCAACTTCACTGAGTTTATGCAACGTTAACCGACGCAGATGTCTAAATAGCATTTACTTATTCTTTAATAAAAACAAGATTTGCATCAGCATCAGCACTACCATCAGTAATGTCTAACCCAAAATTTTCAAAAAGAGCAGCACAATCTGTTTGCATAGGGTTAGAATGACAAGATACTGTCGGCGTTACTTCATCACCTTTTGCAGCAAATTTAACATTATTTAACATTGCATCAATATCAAGTACAACAACGTCGTTAACAGGATTAAAGTTATCAAGAGTCACTTTAGGCGTATTCACAAAATCACAGGTATCTTTCTCTTCTAAAGCAAGTAAACCATCACCGCCGCAATCTCGACTACCTAAATGTATAAGACCATTGCCTTGAACTTCTTCAGTATTTTCAATAGTAAAATTCATCACAAAATGACGGTAACCACTTGCCCAAGACCAATATAATTCATTTAATGGTGTTGGCGCATCCTCTTGCGTGTTGGTCGCAATAACATCTTTCATAACAGCTTGTGGTACACCCACATCAAAACTAACGCTATTGACAGTACCAGTGCCACCAATAATAGTTCCACTAATACCCGTATTAGTACGCTCTGTACCACCTAAAGCATCATCTGTACATGCACCAGCGGTATTGCTAGTTAGATCAATTAAACCAACAAACCCTTGTTCGCTATGACGTTGAAAGTCATTAGCGTCTAATTCAACACTAACCTCTTCGTTATTTTCATTATAGAATTTAAGATTACTTACATAAAACCGTAAATCGCTTACTGAAATAGCATGTAATTCTTCAGTACCAAATTGGTTGTGGTTAGTATCACAGGCCACCGTTTCACCAGCACTTTTGGCTGTAAAATCAAGAGTAAAGGACGTATTTTCTTCAGTTGGCGTACCTGCATCAATAGTACTTTCACTACTAGACCCACAACCTGCTAATAGCACTACTGCTGCAAAGGTTAATGAGAAAGGAGATTTAATACCAGAAATAAAGCGTGTAAACATTATCGTAAGTTCCATGAATAATAAGAATTACGTCATTATAGATACACAACCTTTAATAAAAGAGTGACAAATTGTCGCACTTCTGAAGAAAGTTCTATTTTGCAATAATGTAAGTTAAGTTATTGGCAGGTTTAATTATTAAATTACTCAAAGCAGGCGCTAAGAGAAAAATCTTCCAAGGCAAAAACTCGATAAAATGATTGGTGTCAATCACTCAACGCAATTGACACCTTGAACTATTGTTACGCTTTCATACCCACTATTTTAATTTATCATGTTGTATTATAAATAGGCTTTTGTTGGGTATTTCAGTGAATTCAACAAGCTTAGTTTGGTTTTTTTCGTAACCTTTCGTTAAATAAACGACCCAATATTCAACATGAGGTGACTCCCACTTTTTTATAAAAGCGACCCCTATTTCATCTTGTTCTTTATAAAAATCAATATCACCTAATAAATGAGTTCGATGAAGTTCAGATCTTTTAAAGGCATCCCATACATCTTCAGCATCAGAGTACCCTCCGGCAATAGCCTCAACTTGATTGCTATTAAAATCATAACCAT
Source organism: Colwellia sp. 20A7 (assembly GCF_009832865.1). NCBI lineage: Bacteria > Pseudomonadati > Pseudomonadota > Gammaproteobacteria > Alteromonadales > Colwelliaceae > Colwellia > Colwellia sp. 20A7. The sequence goes on from NZ_CP047130.1 coordinate 3,335,291, forward strand.
AATAGTTTGGGAGTTTATAGCCTACGTTTCGTAAACGTGAGTTTGGTCCTCCTTCAAGATTATGTACAACCAAACCTAACTCAGACATTTTTTTAGCTTTAGCCTCAGCCGCTACAGTAAGCAACCTATTACAACGGATAGATATTCGCTTTTGCTCATTATCACTTTTAATTAATTTAACTAAAGCCCTTGCTTCTTTATTGTTGCCGCATTTATCAGGTTCAATAGCTGAAACGAATACAGGAAAAAAAAGAAATATGATTATAAAATGCAATTTTGACATAAAACCCTAACAGTTTCTTATAGAGTCTTTTTAGTACTGTCAGCCCTATAAATTTTGTTTATTGTCATTTAATATTGCACAATTTCAAAAACTTAGATAGTTTAAATTTTTATAAAACTGCAGTAGTTAAAGGCTACTGAGACTTATAGGCCATATCTACTTATTATTCCTCTCTAAAAAACGCTTAAATTTAGAACAAACGCGTTAAATTGGCACACCACTATGGAATTTAAAATCCGTATCCGCTGATTGAATAAGTTCAGCTTCAATATTTCTAAAAAAAGTAACTCTTTCAGTTATATCTACTTTAGAAATATGTTCCGCAAGCGCTAAATAATCTTGATAATGACGTGCTTCAGAGCGAAGTAACGATAAATAAAACTTACCTATTTTCGAGTCTAAATGAGGTGCTATTTTAGCAAACCGTTCACAAGACCTTGCTTCAATGTATGCACCAATAATTAATTTATCAATCAGTGCTTCAGGTTCATAGGTGCGAACATTCTTAAGCATTCCTTTCGCGTAGCGTGCTGCTGGAATGGGGTCATAGGGGATATTGTTTTCTTCAATAATTTCTAATACTTGATAAAAGTGATGTAACTCTTCTCTTATCAATAAAACCATTTTATCAACCATATCTTGCCCGTATGAACAATCAGACTTAGCTTTAATCGACTTAGATAAAACATTCTTCCCTTTGAGCGTTTCAGTGTTACCAATACGTTTATAGGCAAACTGCTCATAAGGTTTCATCAGATCAGTTAATTGCTCTACACCTTCAGGTGTTAGTGCATAACGTTTAAGTAAAAATAATGCACTTTGAGCGGCTTTTAATTCACAAATTAAATGATCCCGAAGAAGTATTGGTAAGTTTTCTGTTTTTTTTGCTTCTTCAACCCAAGACTCAGGAGTCTCACACTTTAAGAAAGCGTTAATTGGCGCTAATAATTCTTCGTACATTGTTTTTATAAGTTCAATATTATTGATAATTTAGAATAATTTTAACATGAAGTTTACTAAATATATTACTTTATTCTGTCGTCCTTAAATGAATATAGATAAACGTTATAATTAATTTAACAATGATACTATTTAAAAAAACAATAAATTGAGATACTAGTAACACCTATACTCCCAGGTTTTGACCATGACCCATAACTTTAAAGATACCCCCCCTGACAATAAAGAAGCAAAAAAGTTAATTGAGCAGCATAAAAAACTTGTTCATACCGATAATATTAAGGTTATTTCACATGTACAACGTGAGTCCGATGATTGGGTTATTAATACGCTTATGCTGGAAGACATAAGTGTTGCTTTTAAATATAAACGAAAAAAATTATATAAAAGTTTAAAAGGGCAACGCGTAAATATTACTTACTACCCAGACAATGAAAATATCGCAGGATTTGATATTGAAGTAATGAGAATAGTTAGAATAAAGGTCTCCTAATCTACATAAATGGGATCTAATTACGTACTTAAAAATAAAGCTTACTTATATCTAGATGCGATAAGTAAAATAGTTTTTACTTATATTCAATATAAAAAGAACTTATTTTCACCTTTTATTGCCTATTTACCGATCAAACCTTGACGAATGAGCTGGTATCTTACATAAATAGGTTATCGACTATTATAATTTTTTAATGTCGAATGTTTATTTAGTGAACAATAATAAATTTATATAAAATAGCTAAATAATTAATCGGGGACTGCAAGAGGAAGTTGTTATGATATTAAATCATATTTGGGGTTTATATACTCACCCAAAAGACGAATGGCAAACAATTGAAAAGCGCCATGAAAGTTTAACCTATAGCATGATACATATTTTAGTCGTTGCACTCATTCCTACTATTTGTGGATATTATGCTGCTGCACATATAGGTTGGACAATAGGTGTTGGTGACCCAATAAAAATAAACCAAAGTAGCGCTCAATTAATGGCAGTGGCACTATATTGCGCTTTAATTGTTGGTGTATTAGCACTCGCCTACTTAATTCAATGGATGGCAAAAACCTTTGATGCAAAACCAAGTTTCGTACAATCATTAGAGCTTGCCGCATATACTTCAACACCTATGTTAATGGTTGGTATTGCTGCATTGTACCCAGTACTTTGGTTTGTCGCGTTAGCTGGGGTTGCCGCTGTATGTTATTCCATTTATTTATTATATTCAGGTGTACCTATTATGATGAATATTCCTGAAGAAAAAGGCTTTATATATTCAAGTTCAGTAGTAACCTGTGGTTTGGTTCTGTTGGTAGGAATGATGGCATTTAGTGCGATAATGTGGTCTATGGGGTTTGGACCAGAATACATTTCTTAACAAATTATTTAGCTAGTTACGTACCTTAACTAGTAGTTTAAGAATTGCTAATAACATCAGAGTAACGAGTAGCTAATTGAAAATTAATCGCTACTCGTTATCTTTTTACTCTACAGCTTAGCTAGAAGTATCTCTATATAACGTAAAGTTATTCTGCACCTTCATTGTACATATCAATAACAGTATCAGCATTTTTATCAGATTCTTCTTTACTGCTATTATTTCTTTGTGCATCAAGTTTTTCTAAATAGGCATTGTCTATATCGTTAGTCACATAGATACCATCGAATACAGAGGTATCAAAGCTTTTGATTTCAGGGTTCCCTGCTCCCACAGCAATAACTAAGTCTTCAATAGATTGATAAATAAGTTTATCAGCACCAATTAATTCACAAACGTCATCAACGTCACGACCATGTGCAATCAATTCGTTAGCGCTTGGCATATCTATACCGTAAACATTCGGGAAACGTACTTCAGGAGCAGCAGAAGCAAAATAAACTTTATTAGCACCTGATGCACGAGCCATTTCAATAATTTGCTCAGAGGTTGTGCCACGTACAACAGAATCATCTACGAGTAAAACATTCTTACCTTTAAATTCTGCTCCAATTGCATTCAGCTTTTGACGCACAGACTTTTTACGCTGCTCTTGCCCTGGCATGATAAAAGTACGGCCAATATAGCGGTTTTTAACAAAGCCTTGACGATAAGGTAAGTTTAATTGTTTGGCGATTTGCAACGCAATATCACATGATGTTTCAGGAATTGGAATAACAACATCTATTTCAACATCATCCCATTCTTTGGCTATTTTCTCACCAAGCTTAGTACCCATTTCAACGCGAGAGGCATAAACAGAAATTTTATCAATTGTTGAATCTGGTCGAGCAAAATAAACAAACTCAAAAATACATGGGCTATAGTTGGGCTTATCAAAACATTGTTGGCTATGGATTTGACCATTTTCTGAGAAGAATATGGCTTCACCAGGAGCTACATCACGAACGAATTCAAATGAACAAGCATCAAGAGCTACAGACTCCGATGCTATCATGTATTCAATACCATGCTCAGTTTCACGCTTACCAAAAACTAATGGTCTGATTCCATTTGGATCACGAAAAGCAACCATGCCATAACCAATGATTAAAGCTACAGTAGCATAAGCACCACGAACTCGTTTATGCACATTAGAAATAGCAGTAAAGATATCATCTGGTGTTAACGAAACACTTTCACTTTGCTGTAATTCGTGCCCTAGAATATTTAATAATAATTCTGAATCAGATGTAGTATTTACATGGCGGCGAGCTTTAGTGTTAAGCCAGGTTTTTAACTCATCCGCATTGGTTAAGTTACCATTATGCGCTAAAGATATACCATAAGGTGAGTTGGCATAGAAAGGTTGAGCTTCTGACGAACTAGAGGTGCCTGCGGTCGGATAACGAACATGGCCAATCCCTATATTGCCTTGTAATCTAAGCATATGACGTGTATGAAAAACGTCTTTAACTAAACCATTACCTTTTCTTAGACGAAATGTATTGTCATGGATAGTAACAATACCGGCAGCATCTTGTCCTCGATGCTGTAACACTGTTAATCCGTCATACAAATATTGATTAACCGGGGTTTTACCGACAATACCAACAATACCACACATGAATTTTTCTCCGCTGGGAAATTAGCTAATAGTTTTATAAATTAACGTTATGTTAGAAAACTTGATGATTGTTTGAGATACTCAAAAAACCATTCAACAACCAACCTGAATTCAGGTATTAATTGTGAACTTTTCCACCACTCAGTTGTTGCTGCACCAGTGAAAGCATCCATAAAGAATAACACTGCACTGATAATTAATACGCCACGCAATGCACCAAATACAAGTCCTAGAACGCGATCGGTGCCAGATAACCCTGTTTTCCTTACTAACTGTCCAATAAGATAGTTAATTAAAGCACCCAAGATTAAAGTAGTTATAAATAAAATTGCGATTGCGGCTGCATTTCGCAAAAATTGATCAGAGATATTAGTAAGAAGGTTAGCTAGATTTGCATAAAAGGTACTTGCAATAAAAAAAGCACCTATCCAGATAATTAACGATACAGCTTCTTTTGCAAAGCCACGTACCAAGCTAATTAGTGTTGACATGCCTATTACGGCTAAAATGGCGTAATCTATCCAAACCATGGTTTAAGTTTCTCATTCGTTAGAGGCGCGCATTCTATCAGAATCAAAAAACAAATGCCCAACCTTTTGGCTGTAATACTGTTATTAATTTGGGTAAAATCGAGAAACTTTACCCTGTACATTTGTTAGTTTTTTTAATGCTGGAATTTTTTTAGTTAAGGATGCTTCAATGAGTTCAGGTCCAACAAAAACTTTTGTTAAAGTACCTTTTTTAGTTTGAATAGGCTTAGTAAAAACAGTATACCCATTACTTTTTAATTTGTTCACTAGCTCTTCAACATTACTTTTATTTCTAAAGCTGCCAAGTTGAATAACCCAAGCTTCTTTGTTAACTGCTTTGGCTGGTTTTTGTCCTAAGACAGGTTTACTAATTGCTGAATCATTTTCTATTTTTTCAGGCTTATTTGCCGGCGTCACTTTAGTTATTTGATCATCAAGAATAGTATTTTCACTATTGCTATTATCCGCCTGTAATTGATCATCTATTGCTTGTTCATTTGAAACACTAGGGGCTTCTTGCTTTACTAAGGCTTCATTTGGGAATGGTTCTTGGGTTGTTTTTCCCGTAAAAGCAGGAGCTTGTGGAATTGCATCGAAGTCTGCTTGATTAGACTGTTTTTTGCCATCAAGTATATCAGGTAAGAAAATAACGATTGCTGCAGCAACAATAATGGTACCAACAAGACGATTTTGAAACGGTGTAGACAAACGATACTCCAAATAACTTAAGCTATAGTCTAAATTAAAAGCTGCCTAATTTCGGCAACCGTGTAAAAAGAGCCAAAAACAAGAATCAAGTCGTTCGATTCACTTTTAAGATTAGCCATTTTAAATGCCTGAGTAATATTGTCAAAGCAATTGATAGAATTAGTAAAATGAGACAGCTCTTTCACCATCAATTCAGACGTTGCAGCCCTTGGAACCATTAATGGTGCTACATACCATTCATCCACAGCGCTATTAAAGGGACTTAACGTATTTGCGATATCTTTATCTGCTAACATAGCAACAACGGCAATAATTCGTTGATATTGGTTTTGAGCTTTAAACTGAGCTATTTTTTCTGCTAAATATCGACCAGCATGAGGATTATGACCAACATCGAGCATAACATCACATTGTTGTGTAAAAGTAGTATCGAGCAAATCATTATGTTCAAGCTTATCTGCTTGATGATCTTTACCTTTAAATAACTCTGTTCTACCTGCAACTTGGGTATTTGAAATTAATCTATTAACTTTTTGGGTAGTTAACTGCACACCAAGTTGTTTTAAGACCATTAATGCTGTAACAACATTATCTTGAGGAATATGTGTCGCAATAAGATTATTCAAATAACATTGTGTTTTTTGATTATTTTTGTCGACTTCAATAAATTGAAGCTGCCAACTTGGTTCTGCTGGGTTATTAGATTTATTATCATTCGCAATGAAAAAGTCTTTATTACGTACTTTGACTTTACCTAATGCTAGTTGAAGACTGACTTCGTTAGTCGTTTCATTTATTCGCTTAGCGTAATCTAGTACAGATTGAGGTACATTAGGGTCACCAATAATAATATGCTGATCACCACGCATAATACCTGCTTTTTCAAAGCCAATCGTTTCTCTATCATTACCAAGGAAAGCTTGATGATCAAGATCAATCGTTGTTATAACAGCCACATCAGCGTCAATAATATTCGTTGCATCAAGACGTCCACCTAAGCCAACTTCTAAAATAATAACGTCTGGTTTAACCTTCATAAGCACAAGAAATGCGGCTAAGGTTGTATACTCGTAATAGCTTAGAGATATTTCATCTCTTGCTAGCTCTATTTCTTCAAAAGCAGTAATAAGTGATTGATCATCGATATCACTTTTATTAATACGTAACCTTTCATTAAATTTTTCAATATGTGGAGATGAGTATACGGCTACAGTTTGTAAACGAGTATTTTCTTTTGAATTATCGCTTTCACTAGCCGTATCATCTACTTTTTGGGACGTGACTTCTTCACCAAGTAACGCATTTTCTAAAAATGCGCACGTAGTTCCTTTACCATTAGTACCTGCAACAGTGATTACACAAGCAAAGCTAAAATCAATATTTAACTTTCTAGCAACTTGGCTAATACGAGCTAGCCCAAGATCAATTTCAGTGCTATGGATGGTTTCTAAATAACAAAGCCACTCATTAAGACTCGTAAAGTCTTTTGAGTGGCTTTCATTTTGTTTTAACATAAATTAATAGACTTTAGCTAATTTGAGATAATATTATAAAGGGCTAACTTGTCCCGTAAACTTCGCTAACATGCGAGCTAACGTTTCACGCATATTTCGGCGGTCAACAATCATATCAATTGCGCCTTTTTCTAATAAAAACTCACTGCGTTGAAAGCCTTCTGGTAGTTTTTCACGAACAGTTTGTTCAATAACACGCGGACCAGCAAAGCCGATTAATGCTTTTGGCTCGGCAACATTGATATCACCTAACATCGCTAAACTTGCTGAAACACCACCCATAGTAGGGTCGGTTAATACAGAAACATAAGGTAAACCTTTTTCACTCATTTTAGCTAATGCCGCACTTGTTTTGGCCATTTGCATTAATGAAAATAATGCTTCTTGCATACGGGCACCGCCACTCGCAGAAAAACATATAAAAGGAATGTTATGCTCTAAACAGTATTCAACACCTTTAACGAAACGCGCACCAACAACGGAGGCCATAGAGCCACCTAAAAATGCAAATTCAAATGCAGCTACAACAACAGGCATACCGTGAAGCTCACCTTTCATTACAACTAAAGCATCTTTTTCGCCGGTATTTTTACGCGCGGCACTTAATCTGTCTTTATATCGTTTCGAGTCTTTGAACTTTAAAATATCTTGTGCTTCAAATTCTTCACCTAGCTCTTGACGATTATCTTGATCAAGAAAACTGTCAATGCGTTTACGCGCACTAATACGCATATGATGATCACATTTTGGACAAACAGATATTTGCCTATCTAGCTCAACTTTATACAGTACTGCATTACATGAAGAGCACTTACTCCAAACGCCTTCAGGAATATTGCTTTTTTGGGTAGATTTTGCTTTTGGGAGAATTTTTTCAATCCAGCTCATAATTTTATTTTTGCCTATTGCAACGAATATAAATCAACTTTTTTACTGATAAACCTTCATAAAAAAGTTAAGTAGAATGTGATAACAAATATAACCAATAATTAAAACATACTTTAGCCTATATTTTATATAAAAAACTGGTCTGTTTTGTTACTTAATAACGATAATTATAGTTTAATTTAAAAATAATGGTCCAAACGGTCTTTTCGGCAGGTCAAATTGTCCTGGGTAATCGACTTCAACAAAGTATAAACCTTCTGGTGGCGCAGTTACACCCGCCATACATCGATTTTTAAGTTCGAGTACTTCTTTAATCCAAATTGGCTCTTCTTGTGATTGCCCAACACGCATTAAACTACCGACAACATTTCGTACCATGTGATGTAAAAAAGCGTTCGCTTTTATATCAACAATTATATACTCACCTTGGCGAGTTATTTCACAATGCTTAATAGTACGAACTGGTGAGTGAGATTGACAATGCACTGTTCGAAATGAAGTGAAATCATGTTTACCAACAAGGTATTGTGCACCTTCTTGCATGAGTTTTTCATCTAACAAGTAATGACAATGGCTAATACCATAACTTAAAATAGCGGAACGTAATTTATTATTATAAATAATGTAACGGTAGCGCCTTGCGGTAGCACTAAAGCGAGCATGGAAGTCATCACTAACAGCTTTAACCCAAGTCACAGCGATATCACTAGGTAAGTGAGTATTTACACCTAAAGTCCATGCGATATCTTTACGCTTTTTAGTCGTATCGAAATGAATAACCTGATTAGTTGCATTAACACCAGTGTCAGTTCGGCCAGCACAAATAACTTCAATAGGCTCATCTGCAATTTTAGATAATGCTTGTTCAACTTTTTGCTGTACGCTAATTACGCTTTTTTGCCTCTGCCAACCACAATATTTTTTCCCGTCGTATTCGATACCTAGTGCGTAACGCATGTAAACCTCTTAAGCCAACTTTGTATAACTCAAATTGGCGCATTATCTATTATTTCACTGCGCTATGCCAATACTGTTTAATACCAACTCAGCCAATATTTCTATCGGCTTAAGACTCTTCCAATAGCTTTTTAGCTTCTTCTTGCTGCTGCGTTGTGCCCAACTTGATAACTTCGTTCAAAATGACTTGAGCATTATCCTCGTCACCTATTTCAAGATAGACTTTAGCTAAATCAAGTTTAGCCGCCATACCACTCTCATCAATATCAACATCAATTAAATTAACATCACGAGTAAATTCAGGGAATTCATTCAATCCAACATCTATATTGGCTTTTTCATAAGGTTCGTCAAAGCTAACTTCTCCTTGGCTATCTGAGAGTAATGAGTCAACAGAAACAAAGTTATCTTCTTTATTATCATTACTAGCAAGGCTCTCTGACCCTGTACTATCTTTCTGTGTACTATCATGAGAGTTGAAGTTGTCAAAATCTTCTAATGTAATTTTATCGCTATCATCAGAGTTTTGATTAAAATTAGCACTCTGATTAGCAACACTAGACTCTTCTTCAATATTAGCTAGAAGCTCATCAAAATTTAAATTATTTAACTCTTTAATATCATTTATTTCAGTGGCTTCTGTTACTTTAGTATCACTATCTTTGTCATTATCATTTAATAAATCAGCTAATACATTCTGATCTGAAAAGTCTGGGGATAATTCAATAGCATGTTCACTATCTTCCAATAGCTCTTTCAGTGCTTGCTCATCAAAAGCTTCTGAAACTAAGTCATCACCAATATCAAGTTCTTCATCAACTGGGATTTCACTTGAGCGCTCCATGTCGGCAATTAGGTCATCAATATCAAAGCCGTCATCATCGATTAACTCATCATCGATTTCATCGTCCGTGCTTTCGCTTAATTGTTCCATGTCAGCAATTAAATCATCAATGCCAAGTTCTTCATCATCAATTAATTCAGATTCATCGACAAGACCTTCACTTGACTGTTCCATGTCAGCAATTAAATCATCAATATCAAGTTCTTCATCATCAATTAATTCAGATTCATCAACAGGACCTTCACTTGACTGTTCCGTGTTAGCAATTAAATCATCAATACCAAGTTTTTCATCATCAATTAATTCAGATTCATCAACAGAGCCTTCACTTAACTGTTCCGTGTTAGCAATTAAATCATCAATACCAAGTTTTTCATCATCAATTAATTCAGATTCATCAACAGGGCCTTCACTTGACTGTTCCGTGTCAGCAATTAAATCATCAATACCAAGTTTTTCATCATCAATTAATTCAGATTCATCAACAGGACCTTCACTTGACTGTTCCGTGTCAGCAATTAAATCATCAATACCAAGTTTTTCATCATCAATGACATCACTATCTGATTGTGTCGGTTCAGATTCATTTAATTCCGGTTCACTCAAATCAGAGTCGTCTTCTGATGATTTATCCAAAATGTCACTAAAATCAGTAGATAATAACGGCGAAATATATTCTTCAGTTAAACTTTCAATTTTAGCCTTATTTTCATTGATATCAGATTCATCAATAGCCGCTTGGTCATTACTTTCGTCTGCTGGCACTTCTTTATCATTTAAAGCGGACGTTTCATCATTAGTATTCCCACCGATAGAATCTAACAAAGCATCAATATCATCTGGATCGGTTACTTCAGACTCTGATGGCTCTTCGGTAACAGTATCATCACTAGTATCCGCACCAATAGAATCTAACAAGGCATCAATATCATCTGGATCGGTTACTTCAGACTCTGACGCCTCTTCGGTAACAGTATCATCACTAGTATCCGCACCAATAGAATCTAACAAGGCATCAATATCATCTGGATCGGTTACTTCAGATTCTGATGCCTCTTCTGTCACAGCATCATCATTAGTATCCACACCAATAGAATCTAACAAGGCATCAATATCGTCTGGATCGGTTATTTCAGATTCTGATGCCTCTTCTGTCACAGCATCATCATTAGTATCCACACCAATAGAATCTAACAAGGCATCAATATCGTCTGGATCGGTTATTTCAGATTCTGATACCTCTTCTGTCACAGCATCATCATTAGTATCCACACCAATAGAATCTAACAAGGCATCAATATCGTCTGGATCGGTTATTTCAGATTCTGATGCCTCTTCTGTCACAGCATCATCATTAGTATCCACACCAATAGAATCTAACAGGGCATCAATATCGTCTGGATCCGTTACTTCAGACTCTGACGGCTCTTCTGTAACACTATCATCACTAGTATCCGAACCAATAGAATCTAACAAGGCATCAATATCATCAGGATCCGTTACTTCAGACTCTGACGGCTCTTCTGTAACAATATCATCACTAGTATCCGCGCCAATCGAATCTAACAAGGCATCAATATCGTCTGGATCGGTTACTGCAGACTCTGATGCTTCTTCAGAAGTGACTGACGTTTCTTTATCTAATACTAAGTCATCTTCTTCCAGATCATTTGACTCAAGAGCAAGTCCACCTAAAAGATCATCTAAATCACTTTGATCCAATTCATTATTTACTAAGACATCATCTTCTTGGGCGTCTTCTTTATCGTCTTCGTTCGTCTCCAACAAAGAATCAAGAGCAGATTGATCTAATTCTCCGCCTTCAAGTAAAGCTGAGTCATCAACTTCTTGGTCAAGTATGATGTCATCTAAATCGTCCAAATCATCTAAGTCGTCTAAATCATTTAATTCATCATCATCCAGATGTATAACATCACTCTCATCAGCCTCGAGGAGATCTATAGACAAATCGTCATCTAGTAATAGTTCATCATCTAATGATGAACTATCATCTGATGACAATTCATCATCTAGTAATAATTCATCATCTAGTGATAATTCGTCATCTAGTGATAATTCGTCATCTAATGATAATTCGTCATCTAATGATAATTCATCATCTAGTGATAATTCTTCAGGTGCTGAAACTTCTTCAGTTACCTTTTCAGGTTTAGTTTTTTCTTTTAAAGAAGCTTTTGGAGAAGCTTTTATAGTCGCCGGTTCTTTTTTCCTACGTTTAAGAATAAACGCTGCCACAATTAAGATTAAAATGGCCGGTAATGTCGCCATTAATACTACAAACCATTGACTAGTAAATATATTATCATCTAATTTAGCTTGTTCTTTTTCTAGCAGTAACTCTTCTTCTCTCGCTTGTGCTTTTGCAAGTAACGCCTGCTGCAATTGAATCATATCATCCATTTGTAGCTTAATTTCTTTACTTTTAGCGACCTCTGCTTGCATTGTGTCTAGTTGATCATTAAAAGATGATAAACGTTGACGTAAAGCTTCGTTCTCTTTTAACAATGCCTGTAAGCCACCAATAGAATCCAAAATATCATTTTGAATATTTTCTAAACGTACTTGTTGTTCATTATCTATTTTTTCTAATTGATCATTTAGCTCAACTTTGACTGTGTCTAAATCTTGTTTATTAACATTTTGAGTGGCTAATTTTGACGCTGAGGTCGATTTTCTAGGTGAGTTACTTTTCCAAGCTTGCTCGTCTTCACTAGATTTTTTCTTTGCCGCACGAGTATCGACTAACATCATATATTCAAAAGAGGGTATTTTTAAATATTCACCATTAACTAAAAGGTTAAGATTACCATCAACAAAGGCATTAGGATTAGCTTGATATAAGGCTTGCATCACTTGATAAACACTTAAGCGATTATCAGGTCGAACGGTTAACGCTATATTCCATAGCGTATCACTTTTATTTATCGGGCCATAACGCTCAAAACGCAAAACATCCGAGCCTTTGGGGCCTAACATACGAACGCCAGGTCTTTCTGATAAGGCTTCTTGAGCAAAAGTAGGGAAACCAATAACGGATACACTAGTAATGATAATGCTAGCGCTTAATATACTAGCTATTGATATGCTAAGAACAACCTGCCGTAGGCACAGGTGTAATAATTTTGGCATCGAAGTTTTCCTAGTTATTGTTTTTCAAAAAATTAGCTATCAGTCAGTTATTTGACAATATTTCGATATAGTTAACCTTTAAAATATAAGCAAAAATCATTCCATTTAAAGTAAAGGTGTAGCTTTAATACAACGATTAGATTGTTATGAGGAATAATAGCAAACTCAACGTAAATATCTCAATATTTTAGTCATATAAAACAAAAAACTCGCGATTAACATGTTTTATACAATGTTAACGGCGAGTTTCTTATTTTCTGAAGAGTAACGAGTAACTATAATAAATAAGCTTAACTTGCTACTTTTCTATCATACGTTACTAGCTTAAATAATCTTTCACTAATAATTCAGCTATTTGAACGCTATTGGTGGCAGCGCCTTTACGAATGTTGTCTGCAACAATCCATAAGTTAATACCATTTGGATGGGTGATATCTTCACGCACACGACCAACATAAGTATCATCTTGACCACTTGCTTCACCAATTTGTGTAGGAAAATCTTCATCATTTTCACATAACACAATACCTGGTGCATTACTTAGTAATGCTTTAACTTCATCAACAGAAATTTGGCTGCGTGTTTCAATGTGCAATGCTTCAGCATGGCCAAAAAATACCGGAACACGAACTGCTGTAGGGTTAACTAAAACATTATCGTCACCAAATATTTTTTTCGTTTCCCAAACCATTTTCATTTCTTCTTTGGTATAGCCATTTTCAAGAAATACATCTATTTGAGGAATTACATTGAAAGCAATTTGACGAGAGAAATTTTTAGATTCAACTGGCTTGCCTTGTAATAAATCAGCCGTTTGCTTTGCAAGCTCATCCATTGACTCTTTACCACCACCAGAAACTGATTGGTAAGTACAAACGTTAATTCTATCAATGCCTACAGCATCCTGAATTGGCTTTAACGCCACTAACATTTGAATAGTTGAGCAGTTAGGATTAGCAATGATGTTACGGTTTCTATATTCAGCTAATGCTTCTGGATTTACTTCTGGTACAACTAATGGAATATCGTCGTCGTAACGAAATTCTGAGGTGTTATCAATAACGATACAGCCAGCATCACCAGCTAAAGGGGCAAATTTTGCTGACGTTGCGCCACCAGCAGAGAAAAAGCCTATTTGCGCTAAGCTCCAGTCAAACTTATCTGCATCAAGCACTTCAATGCTTTCGCCATTAAATTCAATAAATTCTCCAGCAGAGCGAGCACTTGCTAATGGGTATAATTTATTAATTGGGAAGTTTCTTTGTTCTAAGATTTCCATAATGGTTTTGCCAACTAGCCCTGTTGCGCCAAGTATGCATACATCAAATTTCTGTGCCATGATCCTCTCTCTTTTTTCGTTAAATTTAGCTAAACTAATGCTAGTTTATGTTTTATTAAAACCTAAGCGATGTGGCACATCACTTGAGGTACTAGATGACAATGTAACTTGTACTGCTGAAAACTCCCGTCTTACCGGATAGTTCTTTCTTAAGCTATCAAAACCTTTAATTGATAATTGCTGACGGAAAATAGCATCGTCACGTCTTACATCGTAAACCATTTTTACCAGTTGGTTTAGCAATTCTTCATTAAATTCTTGATTTAATTTTACTTCTGAAATATTTGCTGGAGGTAAAAAATTAATTAATTTACGTTTTGGCTCAAGACTAATATTCTGACGTTTTTCTATATGGCGACATAATGCCTGATAAAGCATTTCTGTTCCACCTGCTTTTCCTTCTAAGCTATAACCCGCAATATGTGCTGTCGCTATTTCTGTATGTTCAATAAGTGGCGTTAATACTTCCGGCTCACCTTCCCATACATCCAGCACAACTCTTAATCCATGGCCTTGTAGTTTTAATGCTAATAAAGCACGATTATCAATGACTTCACCACGACAAGCATTAATTAATATTTGATTGTCTTTTAATTTAACTAAGCGTTCTTCATTTAATAAATGATAGGTTGGATAATCACCATCAGTAATTTTGGGCACATGTAATGAAATAACATCACACGCTAACACCTCTTCTAACGATGAAAATTCTCTTGTATCTTCTTTATTATGCTCAAGTAAAGGGTCACAAATTTTATATGGAATACCTAACGCTGTTAGCTTTTCACTCAACCGTGTTCCAGTATTACCACCACCAACAATACCAACCGTTAATTGGCTTAAATTTAATAAATAGCGTTCCGCTAACACCACCAAACTACTGATAACATATTCCGCAACAGAAATAGCATTGCAGCCAGGTGCGGAATGAAAATCTATATTGCGTTGAGCTAGGTAGGTTTGATCAATATGATCTAATCCAATAGTTGCGGTACCAACAAAGCTAAGCTTTTTATTCTTTTTTAAAAGCGCTTCATTAACTTTAGTGATTGAGCGAACCAATAATACATCAGCATCTATTATTTGTTCTGCTGTTAAGTTTCGCCCAGAGAAAGGTATCAAGTCCCCTTCCTTACAAAAATCGTTAAAAAACTCTTTAGCGTAAGGCATATTTTCATCGAAGAATATTTTCATTAATTTTTCATTTATTTATTTAGCGGGAGTGTTCAAAAACTAAGTTATAGAGTAACTGCACTTGCAGAGGCAAGCAATAAAAAAGCCATAATAAGTAAATACTTAATATGGCTTTATTTAAGTCCCCTTGCTAAAGGCTATTATTTATATTTTTTCATCACTAACGTTGCATTAGTTCCGCCAAAGCCAAAACTATTAGACATTACTAGGTTAAGTTCTTTATCAAGCTTTTCCGTTACAATATCTAAGCCTTTTGCTTGCTCATCTAAGTTATCAATATTAATAGATGGCGCAACAAAACTATTTTCCATCATTAAAATAGAATAGATAGCTTCATGAACACCAGCAGCGCCTAATGCATGACCAGTCATTGCTTTTGTTGCGCTGATTGATGGTGAATTTTCACCAAATAATTCTTGAATTGCACCTAACTCTTTAACATCGCCAACAGGTGTAGAGGTACCATGAGTATTTAAATAATCAATTTCGCCTTCAACACCTTCCATTGCTTGTTGCATACAACGTACAGCGCCTTCACCGCTTGGTGCTACCATGTCATAGCCATCAGATGTTGCGCCATAACCAACAATTTCAGCATAAATATGTGCGCCACGAGCCAATGCATGCTCTAATTCTTCAACAACAACCATACCGCCACCACCAGAAATAACAAAACCATCTCTGTCTGCATCATAAGTACGTGATGCTAACTCAGGTGTATCGTTACGACCTGCAGATAATGCGCCCATGCCGTCAAACATCATAGCTAAAGACCAATCAACTTCTTCACCACCACCAGCAAAAACAACATCTTGCTTACCTAGTTGGATAAGCTCCATTGCATGACCAATACAGTGAGCACTCGTTGCACAAGCAGAGCTGATAGAGTAGTTAACGCCTTTAATTTTAAATGGTGTAGCTAAACAAGCAGAAACAGTACTACCCATTGTTTTAGGTACTGCATAAGGGCCAACACGACGAATACCACGGTTACGTAAAGTATCACAAGAAGCAACAATATTTGCTGACGATGCACCACCGCTACCAGCAACAATACCCGTTCTAAAATCGGATACTTGTTCTTCTGTTAGCTTCGCATCACTAATGGCTTGCTCCATAGCTATGTAGGCATAACCGGCTGCATCACCCATAAAGCGCAATGCTTTACGATCAATATGATCTTTAATGTCAATATTCGGTTTACCCCAAACATTACTTTTTAATCCTTGTTCAGCAAAACTCTCTGAGTATGTAATTCCTGATTTTCCTGACTTTAGAGAGGCTAAAACCTCATCAGCATTATTACCAATGCTAGACACAATACCGATACCGGTGATTACTACACGTTTCATTTAAATAACCATTGTTTAATAAAAAATTAAGTACGAATTTGGAAAGTTCAGACTTTTATACACAAAAACATACTGAGCATTATACTGAACTTAATCTAATAACTGGTACAACAAGTAAACTAAAAACATATCAACCAGCGTACACTTGTACACCATAATATAATGTTACTGATAGAATATCTACGTTATCACAGCAATAAAAATATAATAACGCTGATCTAAAGCTAAAATTAACGTAAAATCTCAGACATTATTAACTGTATATAGTTGAGTTTCTTTTGAAAAAACCTGTTATATCATCCCCTGAATTAAGCTTTCAACAAGATGGTGCGCCTTATTCTAAACAATTTACCGATATCTATTTTGATAGTGAATCAGGATATCAACAAAGCGAACAAGTTTTTTTATTAGGGAACAATATCAGTAATAGAATAAAACACAAAGATGACCGTTTTGTTATTATGGAAACAGGGTTTGGTACGGGTCTTAATTTTCTATTGACCTTACAGGCGTACCATAAATTACAGCAAGAAGTCACACACAAAGAACTGCCTGAATTATCTTTTATTAGCGTTGAAAAATTTCCGCTTACTAAGCAACAGTTAACTAAATCATTACAAGCATTGCCGCAATTAACTTATTTTTCCGATTTACTATTAGCGCAATACCCAGAGTTATCTTGTGACGCCGATAAAATTGAAGAATTTTCACTTAGTTTTTTTAATCATAAAGTCACACTCAAAGTTATTATTAATGATGCCACCGAAGGCTTATCAAACATTAATGCAAAAAAAAATGACTTAGCTGACGCTTGGTATCTCGATGGTTTTTCTCCTGCTAAAAATCCAGAAATGTGGAGTAAGGCATTATTCGAACAAATAGGTCGTTTATCGAAACCTGAAGCTAGCATAGCCACCTTTACTGTCGCTGGTTTTGTAAAAAGACAAATGCAAGACGTTGGATTTAGAACACAAAAAACAGCCTGTATCGGTAATAAGCACGAAATGTTAACTGGCGTTTTTCAACAAAACCCTCATTCAAAAAAAGGGTATCAACTTCGCTCTATTATCACTAAACCGCAACATGTCAGCATTATCGGCGGTGGTATTGCTTCAGCTTGTGCCGCATTAGCTTTAACTAAACAAGGCATTAAAGTAACTATCTACTGTAAAGATAACTCGCTTGCTCAAGGCGCATCAAGTAACGCGATTGGTGCTTTATATCCTTTATTACACCAACAAGCCGATGATATTAGCTTGTTTTATCAACAAGCATTTTGGCGAGCTAAAACACTTTATAATACGATTATTGAAGATGGTTTTAGTTTTCCTCATCAATGGTGTGGCTTATTAGAAATAGCCTATAAAGAGGCACTTGAAAAACGTCAACAGAAGTTTAATGAGTTAGCCACTTGGCCAACAAAACTAATTCATAGGGTTGATGCTAACAAGGCAAGTGAGTTAGCTAATATAGAGTTAACTCATGGTGGTTTATTTATGCCACATGCAGGCTGGATATCACCTCAAGATGCGGTTAAACAAATAATCAATGCAGCAAAAGCCACTGGTCGATTAAAAGTTGAAAATAATATATTGGTAAATAAAATAAAAAAAATAGAAACAGGAAAACCTAACAATAGTCATCAGAAAAACTGGACGTTACTCACCAATAAAGGTGAATTCGATGCTTGTGTTGTTGTCTTTTGTGGAGGTGCAGAAATAATTGATTTTGACTGGGTAAAACAATTACCTTTTAGCTCAGTTCAAGGCCAAGTAACCAACATGAATACCAATGAAAGTATCAGTGACCTTTCAACAGTGATATGTCATAAAGGTTATTTAACCCCTCAACATAACAATATGCATGCTATTGGCGCAACATTTAATAAAGACTGTACAAGAACCACAGCAACACCTGAAGAAGATCAATTCAATCTAAATATGTTATCAACTTGCCTACCTGAATTAACTCAAAAAATAGGTTGGGATACAAGTGACATTGTTAGAAGTAAATCAAGGTTACGCTGCATGACCCCCGATCATATGCCAATAGTGGGTGCTATACCTGATATAGAAAAACACATTGAAATATATCCACATTTAGCCAAAGATAAAAACTGGAAGTATGATCAAATTGCACCGGTTATTGATAATTTATATGTCATGATGGGATTTGGTGCTAGAGGGCTATGTTCAGCACCATTGGCTGCCGATATTCTAGCAGCTGACTTGTGTGGTACGCCTTACCCTGTTGATAACGATATGCTTTTCAATTTAAGTCCAAATCGTTTTGTCATTCGAGATATTATTAGACGAAAAATTTAACAATACCTCGGATACATTAACAGAGTATAAACTTAATCCGTATTACATTAAACCTTGCACAACAGACCAGAAATTTTGGACTATCGCATTATCTTGTGGACTAAGTTCAGATTTTGCATTCGCTAATCTTTGTGAAACATTATCCACTAAGGCTACCGACATAGTTTGTTGTTCATCACCACTTTCAGTTGCTGCCAACGAAACAAAACCGCGAAGGTAACCACCAGCAAAGAGCGTATCACTATCAACATCTTGATCAAAAAGATTGTCTAAATATTGGTAAAGATCATTTAACGTATTTATTTTTTGTATCATGGTTTTCTATTCTTTATTGTCGTAATTGTTCGCATTATACCGATTCTATTAAATTAATTAAGCTTGATTCAAACATTGTTATTGATATATTGAACACACACTAAATTTAAACTTAGGATATAGCTATGCTAAAGCGAGAAAAAACGGGCCTTATTGTCGTTGACATACAAGGAAAACTTGCACGCTTAGTTCATGATAGTCATACGTTAATTTCAAATTGTGAAAAACTCATTAAAGGAGCAAAAGCGCTTGATTTGCCGGTTATCTTACTTGAGCAAAATCCTGATAAACTTGGTTCTACAACGGAAGAATTAAGCACTTTATTAGCAACAACGCCTCCTATTACTAAATTTACCTTTGACGGATGTGAAGAGCCTTCCTTTATAGAACAGCTTAAGGCCACGGATGTTGATACTTGGCTTATTTCTGGTATTGAAGCACATATTTGTGTTTATCAAACTGCATTGCATTTACACTTATTAGGCTTAAAAGTACAGTTGGTGACAGACTGTATATCTTCTCGTACCCTTGCAAATAAAGAGTTAGCAATAAAAAAACTCGTTAATAGAGGCGTTGATATTTCTGGACTAGAAATGTGTTTATATGAACTTGTTAAAGATTGTAGAGCTAGCGAATTTAAAGAGATACTTAACTTAGTTAAATAACCTTGTACTACTTGATTAATAAATCAAACAGTACATTATAAAATTCGACTTGGCGCTAGTTTTAGGCCAAGTTAGGTATTTGATATTTAAGTATTTAGGTATTTAGGTATTTAATAAAAACAAGCATAAGTTAGTTAAAAACCAAAGGCCGTAATATTAGCTTGGAGGATCAATATTATTAGCAATACTATTGTTTAAACGAAACCAACCCGCTATAGAATAACGGTCACGCTTCGCAGGTAAAACCTCATGAACAAATTCTTCACTTAAAAATACCACTATAGTGCCAAAACTTGGGATAACGGTTACTTTTTTGTTATCAATAACAGCGGAAGCTGGTAAATTTTTATCATAGATCACTAACTCGCCAGCATCATCTGCAGACCAATGTTGATTAAGGTATACCACTACAGATAACACTCGATTTCCCTCACCTTTAAAAGCGTCTTTATGTTTTTTATAAAAATCACCTTTTGTATAACGAGCAAAATGACTCTCAAAAGAAAATAAACCAAGAAATAAGCGTCGATTCAAATAGGCTTGTAATGCTGCAGTCCATGATATCCAAGCACTGCCTGCTTCACTGTTACCAGTTATCCAACTAATTTCATCTGTTCTAATAAAATCGTTAATAATATGATCTTTAGCACGACCAATACCTGCTCGCTTAAAGTTTGACTCAGGTAACTCAGTAATATGGTTTAATAATAAATTCGTTAAATTTTCAGGCAATGCATAAGGTCGAATACTGTAACCTTTTTCAATAATATCATTAGCGATAAATTCAAATAGTGATTCAAACAATGATGAATCATCGTCAAGAAAACTAGCGTTAGGTAAGGTCATTATTTGTTCTATGATGTGATTGGGCAAGTATTAGCCACATTAAAAGGATAAATCTAAGCGTGAGCATATGCGACGAGTAACTTTTAATGCACAATATCAGCTATTCAGTTCAACGTCTGTTTTATATACCAATACAATACCTATATCTATCTTTTATTTTCATTGAGATATACATATTTACTTTTCAGCAGAGTACAGTGTATTTAAACTTATTTATTATTAATTGAATCATTTTATCCACTTAATATTTTCATAGAATAACTACCATTAAAAGTGAATGCCGTTCAAAAAAACATACATAAGATATCCCTAACAGAGTGCAGCATGGCTAAAAATAAAATAGTGCAATTACAAACAACCTCTTCTGAATTAAGTAAAGAGCCGATAGAGAACGAGATAAAGTTATTAAAACTATCACCACAAAACAAATGCTCTAAAAGTTATTATGAAAATAGATCACTAGGGCTATATGTTGGTATTCAAGCTAGTAATAACAGCGTGAATATAACTACGTCTCATGGCAGTGATGAGTTCGTCACTATCGTAGAAGGCACTGTTAGTATAAAAAATAATATTAATGGTAAAGCTGAAACGGCAAATAAGGGTGAAAGCTTTGTTATTCCAAAAGGTTATGACTACCAATGGCAACAAAGTACTGATTTAATAACTTTTCAGCTCACCTACCAAGCACCAATAGAATCGTTATCCAGATCAGAAAAATATGAAAATGTTTTTTTCATTGATGAAAAAAACGAAACACCTTGGCAAAACACCTCTGACGGTTACAAAAAAAAGGTTGAATATCAAAGCCAGAATAAAAATTTTACCGCTGGAGTATGGCAAGGTGGACACTTTAAAACGGGGCTTATTGCCTTCCCTTATAATGAATTCATTTTAGTCAAATCTGGGTGTCTTATTTGTACCGATGCACAAGAAAGTAAAATAGTAGTTAACATAGGTGAAGCACTATTTGTTCCCCAAGGAGCTAACTGTTCTTGGGAATCGCAAGGGGAAATCAGCCTCCACTTTGTTCAAGTAAAAGCTGATTAAGCAACCTTGTTCTATCTATATTATTCTGCCGTTCTAAACGCTTCAGCAGAAAGGTGATGACGATTCAAGAGCTTGTAAAATTCAGTACGATTACGCTGGGCAATTTTAGCGGCTTGAGAAACATTACCTGCAGTTAATTTTAATAATTTAGCAAGGTAATCCCGTTCAAATTCATCTTTGGCTTGCTGAAAGGATGGTAACGAACTGCTTTCATCACGCAAAGCATTTTTAACTAAACTCGCAACAATAATACTTTCTCTAGACAAAGCGACACTCTGTTCAACAACATTTTGTAACTGTCTAATGTTTCCTGGCCACGGAGCAGCAATCAGTATTTCCATCGCTTCTTGTGAAAAACCATTAATATCAAGACTCGTTTGTTGACTACTATAATTAAGAAAGTGTTGAGCAAGTAAAGGGATATCTTCACGGCGCTCTATTAACGGCGGTAATTCTAGCTCAACAACATTTAAACGATAGTATAAATCTTCTCTAAACGTTTTTTCTTTTATCGCTTCCTGTAAATTTTTATGAGTCGCTGAAATTATTCTAACATCCACTTTAACCGCTTGCGTGCTACCAACAGGACGCACTTCTTTTTCTTGTAAGGCTCTTAGTAGCTTAACCTGAAACCCCATTGGCATATCACCAATTTCATCTAAAAATAATGTACCGCCATCGCTAGCTTGAAAGAGTCCTTGGTAACTTTTATCTGCACCGGTAAAAGCTCCTTTTACATGACCAAATAACTCTGACTCTAATAATTGTTCTGGAATTGCTGCACAGTTAATCGCGGTAAATGGCTTGTCCGAACGATGACTTGCTTGATGTATCGCTTGTGCTAATAACTCTTTACCCGTACCACTTTCACTATGGATAAGTAAGCTAAAATCACTTGTAGCAACCTGCTTGGTTTGCTGTAATAACGACTCCATAATAGCACTACGACTAATTATTTTTTCACGCCATATTGCTTCTTTGTCTTTACTACTAGAGTTTGAGGGTTGTAAACGAATGGCTTGTGCCACTGTTTCAAGTAACTGTTGGCTTTCAAAAGGTTTAGTTAAAAAACTAAAGACCCCTTGTTTTGTTGCATTAATAGCATCTGGAATTGTACCGTGCGCTGTCATAATAATAACGGGAACATTAGGTGATTGTTGACGTATTTGTTCAAATAACGCCATACCATCCATTCCTTCCATACGTAAGTCGCTAATAACTAACTGAGGATGGAAGCTTTTTAACATGCCTAATGCCATTTTTGCATTGGCCGCTGATTCAACTAAATACCCTGCCGCCGACAAACGAATACCTAACAAACGTAATAGACTAGGATCATCGTCAACAATTAAAATTTTATCTTGATCGACATTAGTGACGGGCTGATGATCTAATGATTTCATAATTTATTGTCCATGCTCACTAATATTTTGTTCTATTTTTTTCAATTGAGTAATTTGTTCCGTTAACTGTGTAACCGTTAATTCAAGCGCGGCTATTTTATTAAATTGCTTTTTCTCACTGATGCGATTCCTAGTCACTTGCGTATCATAAGCAAGCTCTTGGTTAATTAACTTCTGAAATAAGAATAACTGCTGATTTAATTGATCTTTTAGTAAACGAATAAAGGCTTGGTCTGCGGTACTTAAAGGATAATTTTGATACGTTTTTAATTGCTCATTCAGTTGTGATTTGGCCGAATAAACATTATGAATAGAAGTGTTGGGTAAGCTGTATAATAAAATTAAGTGAATGCCAGCTTCAATGTTGCCTTCACGTTTTTTAGCTTGTTGCTCTTCTATCTCTTTTTGCAACTCACTGTCTGATAAAGTTTTAAGCTTTAGATAATACTGGCCAAAACTTGTTGTG